>CAYMLA010000171.1:0-6074 GCA_964390785.1 uncultured Bdellovibrionales bacterium
CGATTTGAGCTCGCGCGCCTCAAATTTGACTATTTTGCAACAGCCACTATTTAGCGATATAAATTAAAAAATAAATTTATATTGATGCAATATGGGTTGTCTGCTTGGCTTGTCAATTGTGGAATATTGAATAGAAATTGCGCGCAGCACAAGCGAGGGGGCGGTGAAAAGGGAAAACACTCAAAAAGTAAGAGCTTCAAGAATAAGATTATGAAGAGCAAGGCCTTTGTTAGACCATTTCCAATGATTATTTTTTTTATAGAGAAGTCCATCAGATTTAAGAGTGTGTAATCGCGCCATGACTTCCATTGTTTGCAAAGAGGGAAAGCGTTTGAATAAATCAACCTCGCTAAGGCCAGAGTCTTTTCTAAAAGAAACATGACAATAGTCTGTGAGAGCTTGTGGTAGATTCAATGTTTCAAGGTGATCGGAATCAAAAAGGTCACTTAATTCCGTTGAGGAGAGTGGAGAGTGTTTGATTTTGGTTAAATAATCATTAAGGGTTGAGGGGTGCCAAAAGCGCAAACCCCATTTTTTATTTGGCAAATAAGAATGAGAACTCACGCCAAGGCCCCAAAAAGGGTCAAGATTCCAGTAAGTTAAATTGTGACGAGAGGCAAATTCTGGACGGCAAAAATTGGAAATTTCATAATGTTGATAATTGTTTTTTAGGAGAAAGCCACGGACAAAGTGAATCATTTGTGTTAATATTTCATCAGAGGGCAAATGACTGTAAAGCGGGTTGTTATTAGAAATATCAAGAAGATAGGCGCTAATGTGGGGGGGGCGATAGTGATTGATCCAAGACAGATCGGTCTTAAGGTCGTTTAGGGTTTGATTGGGAAGTCCATACATTAAATCAAAAGAATAGTTTAAGTTTTTTTCAGAGAGGAGAGACAAAAGAGAGTGTGTTTGTTTTACTGTGTGTCGTCTTCCGATTGATTTTAATAGAAAAGGATTAAAAGTTTGTGCTCCAACACTAAAGCGATTGATCCCACAGCTTAAAAAGAAGTCAAGTTTTGGTTGATCAACGGTTTCGGGGTTGATTTCAATGGTTATTTCCTTTTCCGAAAGAAAAGAAAAACCAGTCTTTTCAAAGGCTTCCATAATTGATACAATTGATTCAGGAGTCCATAAACTGGGGGTTCCCCCGCCCCAATAAAGAGATTTAATTTGTGTGGAGGGGACAAAGGATTTTGACAGTTGAATTTCTTTTACGAGGGCATGGACATAGGCTTTTTCTGTTTCATGATGAGTGATAATGTTTTGAGGATGAGAGGTGAAATTACAATAAGGACATTTTGACAAACAAAAAGGATAATGAAGGTAAAAACTCAAGCTCATAAAAGGGGAACATACTCAATGGCAAAAAAAATTCAACTAGAAAATGGTCTTAAAGTCATTCTAATAGAAAATCATAAATCCCCCGTTGTGTCGGCACAGATTTGGGTTAAAACAGGAAGTGCTGATGAGGGAAAGGGACAAGAAGGATTAAGTCACTTTATTGAACACTTGGTTTTTAAAGGAACAAAGAGTTATCAAGTGGGAGAAATTGCTTCTTTGATTGAAGGATCAGGAGGGGAATTAAACGCCTATACGTCTTATGACCAAACGGTCTATTACATTACGATTTCTAAAAGTTTTGTAGAAACAGCGATTCAAACCCTTAAGGAAATGGTGTTTTTTCCTCTTTTTGATTTGAGTGAAATTGAAAATGAAAGAGAAGTCGTTATTGAGGAAATCAAACGCTCTAAGGATTCTCTTGGGCGTCAGGCCAGTCGAAAACTTTTTTCGACGGTTTATAAAGAGCATCCCTATCGACTTCCTATTATTGGAAAAGAGTCTGTAATAAAGTCTGTTTCAAGAAAAAAAATTTTGGACTATTTTGACGCACGATATGTTGCTCAAAACATGACTTTGGTTGTGGCCGGTGACTTTAATGAAAAAGAAATGAAGGATTATATTAAAAAAGAATTTTCTTCGTTTAAAAAGAAAAAACTCAATAAAGTAAAGCGAGAAGAGGAAAAACAGCAAACCAAATCAAGAATTGAAGTTTATCAATCAAAGTTTGATGAGACTCATTTATATTTAGCATGGCCAACGCCAAAGGTGAATCATGAAGACATAATTGCTCTTGATGTTCTTGCCTTTATTCTTGGACAAGGAGACTCTTCTCGATTGGTGAAGAGGCTTCGTTTAAATCAACCCATAGTGAATGCCGTTGGAACATCTTTATATAGTCCAATTGATCGAGGGTTTTTTGCAATTTCAATGTCGCTTAATGAAAAATTCTTGTCTTATGCTTTAGAGGCATTAAGAGAAGAAGTTATTTCCTTGATAAATCAGCCTCCTGATCAAGAAGAACTTATTAAGGCCATTGTGAATGTTGAGAGTGAGCAATTGTATTCTTTAGAAACAGTCGATGGGCTGGCAAGAAAGTTTGGATATTTGGAATTTTTATTTGAGGATTTGGATTATTATAAAAAGTATTTAAACAAAATAAGACAGATTACGCCATTAGAGATTTCTAAGGTGGCGAAAAAGTATTTAAAACCGAATAAATTAAATTTGATTTATTTGACCTCTCAAAAAAAGACGGAGCAAGCAAAGCAGTTTAAGAAATGGATCGAGGAATACTCACATTTTTATCAACAGGTTAAAATCAATCAGACTCAAGAAAGCAAGAAGAAGTCGGGATTATTAAGAAACAAAGAGTTTATTGTTAAGGCGCAGAAAAAGGGGGAAAATCAGGTTGTTGATCTTCCTCGAGGGGCGAAAGTCATTTTTAGAAAAAGCACAGAAACGCCGGTGATTTCAGCAAGGGCTGCATTTATGGGTGGGGTTAGGGTTGAGCCTGATGGAAAAGAAGGCTTAACGGAATTACTTTCAAGAGTTTGGACGAGTGGGACAAAGTATTCAAATGAAGAAGAGTTGTTTTTAAAAATGGAGAAGATGGCCACTCAGATTTATTCCTTTTCTGGTAGAAATACAATTGGTCTCAGTCTTGAAACGCTTTATTGTTATGAAGAAGAAGCTCGGTCTCTTTTTGGGGAGATTTTGACGTTCCCAACCTTTCCCCAAACAATTCTTGATCGAGAAAAGGCGATTGCTTTAGAGCAAATTAAGTATCGTAATGATAATCCGGCTCAAATAGCAATTAAGGAATTTATGAGCGCGATGTTTTTAAATCATCCGTATGCTAAAGATTTATTGGGAACAGAAAAAACAGTTTTAAGTTTAATTCATGGAGATTTACAATCGATTTGGGATAAAGTTTTTAATGCGTCTAATTTGGTTATTTCAGTTGCTGGAAATGTGAATGTTGATCAATGGGTTAAATTTTTAGATCACACAGTAGAAAACATTAAATCAGGAGATAGACTGAGTCATCACTTTAAAATTGAGTCTTTAGCGGATCGTGTTCATCGTTATATTGAATTAGAAAAACAACAAGAACATGTTATTTATGGTTTTCGTGGGTTGACTTTTACAGATCCAGATCGATTTGCTTTGCAATTGGTTCAAGCGATATTAGCTGGTCAAGGGGGCAGGTTATTTCTTGAGCTTCGTGATAAAGCGTCTCTTGCCTATAGTGTTGCTCCTTTAAGATTAGAGGGAATCGATGCTGGATATTTTGCGGCCTATATTGCGTGTTCTCCAGAAAAAACACAAAAAGCTATTTTTATGATTGAAGAAGAATTCAAAAAAATAGTGAATCAAGTGGTTTCTGATCAAGAGTTAGAAAAGGCAAAACGATATCTTATTGGTCGTCATGACATCGGATTGCAAAAAACAGGAGCCATCGCTTCCGGAATGTTGTTTGATGACATGTATGGCGTCGGTCATGATGAAATTTTTCGCTACAAAGAGCTTCTTCAAGCGGTCACCAAGGAAGACGTGCTTCGCGTGAGCCAAAGACTCTTCACAACAAAACCGGTTGTTATTCTTGTCGGGCCAGTTAATGTTGATTGATGGGAAGCGCGTGCTCAAATCGAACGAGTCACACAGACACAAGTGCGTCGCATTGAGATTTGAGCGAAGCTACCCCACACCACACCGAAGAAGATGAAGAAGATATGGCTTTCGCAGCAGCTACTCGTTATCGGCCTCTAAGGCACATCCTAATTGTTGGTTTTCAGGGTCAATAAAAGCCTTTGCCGTACCAAGAGATAGTCCAGAATAACTTTCATGAAGGCTGGTTTTCACCACATAAGGATTATTTTCATCAAGTTTGGTTTCTTCTTTATATTCAAGAACATGTCTAGAATTTAGAAAATAATTTAAGTTCAGCAAGGGTTTGCCAGTAATAAAGCCGTCTGCCAGGCCGTTTATTGAGCCATCGAGCAAGCTTTTAAAAAAACCGTTTAAGTCTAGCATTTGCTGGCATTTATTAAAGTCTTTAAAGCCACTTAAAAAATAACAATTGCATCGTTCTATAGCGATCATTCGAGCAAAAATGTTGTTTTTTGCACTATACAAAACAGATTTAGAGACGGCCTCCATGTCATACTCGGGCTCAACATCTTCATAGGATTGTGACATAGAATTATCATTGTCTACTAATTCGTCTGGAGCAAAACAAGAAACCCCTTTTACGGCAAAGGGTTTCCAATGTTTAGTGTGTTTGGCATCCCAGCCAATTCTGGCAAGAATTAAATTTGAATCAGGGTACACCATTAAAAATTGGCCATTTCTTCCGCCACCATAAACTAAAGATTCATTGAGGTAGGGAAAAAATTGAGGCAATTCACTTTGTTTTTTGTTTAACCAAACCGACCCACCAACAGGGCCTTCCCAGTGTTTAACCCACTTAGGGGTTTGTGGGCTTAAAATGGAATCAGCAATGCGAGTCATTTCATTCATAAAAGAGTGTGTGATTAAATTATTATTATTCCAAGAACCCTTATTTAAAATGAGCTGACCGATTTTAGCATAGGTTGCTAGGTTGACCCACAAGCCTGCGCCACCGATAAAAACGTTTTGTCCATCGGCTTCAAAAGCAAGTTCATTTTCATTTATGCCCATTTTAGATAAAAACTCAAAGGGAAGATTAAGATAAGCTTGTTCACCTAAAACCTTCTTAAACACGGAATGCATTAACATATAGTTTCCTGCACTATATCGATAGATCGCTCCGGGTTGATGAGTGAGTTGACTATTCGCTACAAAGTCTGTTCCATTTTCACGATAAGTTGAAAAAAGTAATTTCAACGGATCGATTGATCCACAATAAGGGTATTCACACCACTCTAAGCCAGTTCCCATTGTCCAAGTGTGGCGTAAGGTCATATTTGATTTTTGTCCAAAATCAAAGTCACTTTCTGGCAATTCAATATAGTCAATAACATAATCATCTAAAGAGAGTTTATTTTGAGCAATTAAATAACCCAAGAGCAATCCTGAGAATGTTTTGCTAACACTCCACACTTTAATTCTGCTGGACTCATTTGCTTCATGAGAATAGGCTTCAACTAAAACCTTGTTGTTTTTAATTACCATTAAACCATAAGTGTTCATTTCACTGAAAACATATTCATAAAAATCCTTACAGGCAGGTGAATCTATTTTCAATTCATCTTCTGAAAAGCCTTGATCGACATAACCCATAACATTCGAATGTGAGATTAAACTGGACATGTCTTTTTTTTGCAGATCAGGTGGATAATAGATTTGAGCTGAAATTAATTTCGCAAAAAACAAGGCGCTCAAAAAAAGACCAACGTTTGTATAAAAAAATAAAGATTTGATATAAACCCCCCCCAGGCGTCTTTGCCATTACAGTGCTTCAGTTATTTCGTTACGGACTATTTCGTACCAAGCACGATTAGTGGCTGTTGCAAAATAGTCAAATTTGAGCGAAGCCAACGAAAAAGTTGACTGTTTTGCAGCAGCCACTATTTAGTAGCAGCCATTTCTTTTTTTCACCGGCTACCATATATCAAAAGGAAGCAAAAAACAAAGAGAGGGTGTTAAATTGTATATGGAAAATTTTACAAGCTCAAAACAACTGTAAATTTTTCCTAGTACAGCTCGGCTTAAGTCCTTCGACATTTTTACACGGAGAGTCTGTCATT
>CAYMLA010000172.1:0-6052 GCA_964390785.1 uncultured Bdellovibrionales bacterium
TCGTTCGATTTGAGCTCGCGCGCCTCAAATTTGACTATTTTGCAACAGCCACTAATTTTTATTAGCGGTCTTTTTCTTTTACATATTTTTCTTTAATCCATTTTCTGATTCTTTTAAGAACAGAATCTCTTACTCCAAAGAAGATAAAATGTATTTTATATCCTCCTTCATCTGAGTTGTTTTCTTTACATAAATAACTTTTTGCAAGCAATCCATTTTTACCAATGTCACCTAGAATATTGATAATCAAATAGAGAAAAGTGTTTTCTTTAATGGGTTGTGGGTATTGAATAACTGCGCCAAACTCAGAAATTTCTACCATGGTGCAAGTTTGAGAGAGTTTTGAAACAAATCGGCCTTCATAGTATGTAAGATTATTTTCAAAGTTTTTTTGACAAAGGTTTTCGTTTATTTTAGGCATTGATTGTAGGATTAATCGTCGGTCGATTGGTTTGTAAAAAAAACCAGTCACTTGAAGATGTTTAAATAAATTTGGATCGGTTCGCCTTCGGGAATCAGAAAGAATATAGATTTGCAAATGAGATAGATCGTTTATGTTCAGATGTTTCTTACAGTGATTCGAAAGGAGAGTGAGCCAATCATCAATATTGGGCTTGATAAAACTTGCGTCAATAAGAAATCCGTCAATTTTTGAAAGAGAAACTTTAGATAAAGGATCTTTTGATTTAAATTTTGATGCCTCTTCTTTTTTGAATTTTAGATGAAGTGTTGTTAATTCATCTTTTGAGTTTTTAATGGGTTGACCAAATATTTCGGCAACAAAGGGAGTGTCGTTTTTTGACAGGATAGGGAGAACAATTTTCCCGTCTTGACCGTTAAGTAAATAATCCCAAAATTCTCTAAATTCTTCTTGAGCTTCGGGGTTAATAAGATTTTTTATTGAAAACAATTCATCTTTTATTTCATTAAAACTATAGCCTAAAAATTTTGGATTTTTAATTCTTGTTTCAGGTTTAATTTCACCAATTTTTTCAGTTTCATTGAGAAGCTCAATATATAAATGAATGCAGTCATCAAATCCAAAGGTATCAATGATTATTTCGTCTTCATCGTCATCATTGGTTTTTTTAGGTTTTTTAACAGATTCTGTTGGTGGTGGTTTTACTTTTGAAGAATCTGTTTGCATAGTCATACCGAGAAATTGGTTGAAACTAGCAAATGTGTGGCATTGTGTTTTAACAAAGTTTTCTTCTAAAATTTGTTTAATTGAAGATGTAACATCAACATTCATATCAACAATCACAAAGCATTGATCTTCGGCGTTCATAAGTTTTTTAATTTGATTTGGATCAGGAATAGAATTGAACTTTTCATTTTTTTGTTGAGTATTCTGATTGTTAATAAGCTGACGAATGGATTTTAATTGAGAGGATAAAATGCCAAAATAACTAAAGTGAGAATAAGCTCCATTTTCGTTTGGTGGTTTTGTTGATTCATAACAACGGCCTAAAACATGATTTTTATCTTCGTGCTTAAAATACTTTGAATGGATTTGAGCAATTGTGCCTTTTTTAAAAGGGATTGGGTTTTTAATCGTGAAATCAGCTTCTGAAAAACGAATTAATTCTGAAATTTTGGCTAACAAAATGGGTTCGCTTGTTTCTTGTGTGTAAATAAAACTAGAAGCTGTGCTTCCCAGAAGAAGTTCAATTTTTTGTTGAATGAGAGTTCGGTCTAAAGGTTGAACAAAGATGTCATCAATAAAGGGATGGCAAAAATGCTCAAAGTCTTTTTTTAAATCTTCATAAACAAGCAAAACGAATTTTGTTCGTGAATTTTCAGGAAAGAGTTCAAGGGTTTTTAGTTTAGTTCTAATTTCACGAATCCATTTGATGGGATTGTTTTTAATGAGCTCTAAGTTAATGATGATAATATCAATAGGCTGAAATAGGCGCTTTTTTTTCCTTTTACTTTCAGGTGATTTTGGATCTTTTTCTTCTAAGGATTCATCTTTGTTGGCTTCAGATTCGTCGTCTTTATTCGTTTCAGACTCGTCGCTTTTATTTGTTTTAGACTCTTTTTTTTCTTTACTATAAAAGTAAAATTCTTCAAATTTTTCAATGGAGCTAAAAAGGTCACAACTGATGTCTTCAAGTTCTTTCATCCAAATTCGAATATCATTTTGAATTTTTCGATCTTCTTCGATCAATAAAATTTTAGCCATTAATTAAAGCATAACGCAACTTACTAAAATGCGAAAATAAAAAATTAAGGATTATTTTCAAGTAGTTATTAACAATAAAGCTAGACTTTAGCCATAACGAGTCGTGCATCAAGTCCGTCGCAGTGAGATTTGAGTGAAGCCAACGAAAAATTAATTGAGGCTTTCAATCCTTGCTATATAAGGCAAATGGCGGTACTGGCCGTTGTAATCAAGACCATAGCCAACAACAAAATCATTTGGAATTTTAAATCCAACAAAATCAACTTCACAGGGAACTTTGAGTGCATCTGGTTTTTCTAAAAGAGAAACAGTGGTAAGGGATTGAGGACGTCGTGCGCCAAGTGTTTCTTTTAAAAAATTCATTGTTAATCCTGTATCAACGATATCTTCGACTAATAGAATGTTTTTTCCTTCAATGGGATGAGATAAGTCTAAGGTGAGTTTAACTTCTCCAGAAGATTTCATTGAATTTTGATAGCTTGAAACTCCAAAAAATTCGCATTTGATATCGTTATTAATTGCGCGAATAAGGTCAGCATAAAAAACAAAAGCGCCTCTTAAAACGCAAATTGCAATTAATGGCTTGTCTTTGAGGCGACTGGATATTTCATTTCCGAGTTCAAGAACGCGGTCTGCAATTTCTTTTTCAGAAATGTATGGTGTTAATGAAGGTTGGTTCAATTTAAACTCCTTTTTGAATTTATTTTGAAAGCACTAGATTTTGGTTGTAACAATTCTTTTATGATTTGGCAATGATCATCATGCCACTAAATGTGTGCGCTTAGTCGTCTCTTACTATTGTTGTTAGTTGAGGCATTGAGTTTAAATTTAAGAGGATGAAGGGCGCAGACATAGAGCATAAGTGACTGATCTTTCTTATATTCTTTTCTTGTTTCATTAATGACTCGAAGAAGGTCTCCCTGCACGCTGACAATGAGGATGTTTGAACCAATCGCTTCGTGGACTTTAGCAAGGACTTTGTCTCCAATTTTTAAGTGAGGAATGATTTTTTTCATATTTATTTGTGACACGTCATCCTAAATTTTTATTGAGTTCGATTTCGTGAAGCTTTGGAAATACAACTTTTTTAATTTCACTTGATGGCTTTGAAGATGCTGAGGGGGAAGGATCTGTTTTTAAACTTGGAGAAGGTGGCGGAATTTCTATATCGGGTGAAGACGAAGACGTTGAGTTTTCTTTTTCTTGTTCAATAGGGGGGGGGGCTAAGTCTAAGGCTTGAGATGAAGTTTCATTGGTTTCTGTGGTTTCTGCGCAGGGTTTAGAATCTTCGTCAATAAACAAGCCGTTTTGTTTTAATGTGCTCATGATGTTTTTAAGAACATAAGAGGATTGAAAGCTGCGATTTGATTTTTGATTGTGTTTTTTGCAGGCTTGTCTGAATTGGTTTCCAAGCTCAGTGAGTGATTCGTTTTGGAAATGAGGGACTTCAAAGGCCTTGCTAAAGTCTTTTTCTCTTGGTTGATCAGATGAGTTTTTTTCTACCCAAGGAGGTAGATTTTCAGATGAAAACATAAGTTTGTTTTTGTTAATTTTCATAATGAGCTCAATTTCAGCTTTTGGCAGATCAATTTCTTCTGAAATTTCGTCAATGTTTGCTCCATTGTGGGCAAGTCGTGCCGCTTGAACATATTTGGCTGTATTTTTTCTTTCGATAATTTCTTTGTGAGGTATTTTGTCTTGAAAAATTTTAGCGACATCTAAACTTTTTTCCATTGATGAGGCAATCAGATGGATGTGTTTATCAGCGTCGGTAATTTTTCTTTGAATTTCCCCACATTTTTGTTCTAGTATTCCAATGAGTTGACGAACTTGTTCATCCGTTCGATCTGAAAGATCTTCTAAAACAGAGATTTTGCTCTGTAAAAGTTGAAGTCCTTTGCTTAGTCTTGGGTCGTCTTTTGTCCCTTGTCGAAGGAGCCTGACCCATAAAATAGCAACTATTCCAAAGAGTATTGTAAAAAGACCGATTTGTATAAGAATCCAAATACTCAAATTATCCTCCTGTAAAACGACTATAAACGACCACTAATCAACAGCCATTTTCCATATTTTACACTAATCATCAATTATCGCATTGTTCCAGTAAAAAAAGAACGACCCTTCTTTATTTTAAGGGGGAATGCGGTTGTTTCACAAAATATTTCATTAAGAATAGGACTAAGGGCTATTAACAGCCACTATTTTAGGTTTGAAATAAAGATTTTAAGTCGTTTTAAGGCTTCTTCAAGATCTTTTTTGCTTAAAACATAACTTAATCGAATATAACCTTCGGATCCAAAGGCTGAACCTGGAACGGCAGCGACTTGATAGTGATCAAGCAAAAAACGACAAAAGTCTTGTGATGAGCAAACTTGATTATTTTGAAAACTTCGATTGAGAAGACTTTGAATTGAAATCCAAATATAAAAGGCTCCATCTGGAGTGACAAAATCAATTTCTTCTATGGTGTTTAAAAGAGAACAAGCAAATTGTCTTCTGTTTTTAAGTTCTGAAAGTGAAATTTGAATGTCATTTTCGGCTTCTGTTAATGCGGAAAGAGCCGCTTTTTGGGAAATAGAACAAGGATTTCCGGTGATTTGGCTAACAAAATTTGAAATTGCAAGAGTGATTTCTGAAGGGGCTATAGCCCAGCCAATTCTCCATCCCGTCATTGCAAACGATTTTGAAACGCCGTTAACGATAACTGTTTTTGAGGAAAGCTCTGGAGCAATCTGTAGAAGATGGGGAGCGAGAGTATAGGGTGGAAAGACAAGCTGATTATAAATGTCATCACTAATTAAGGTGATCTGTGGGTTAGATTTTAATAAATTAGAAATTGAATTCAACTCTTCACGGCTATAAACAGCCCCTGTTGGGTTGTTGGGAGAATTGATAAGTAAGAGTTTTGTTTTTTCAGTGATAGCCGATTTAAGCAGCTCAGCAGTGAGTTTAAAGTGAGAATTTTTAGAACAAGAAACAATTTTGGGATTCAATCCGGCTAAGCGAGCAATTTCAGGATAGCTTACCCAATAAGGAGCGGGAATAATGATTTCATCACCAGGGTTAGCGGTTGTGTAAAAAGCTGAAAAAAGAGCTGTTTTTGCTCCAGTTGTGATGCAAACATGGTGAGAAGAAAATTGCGTTTGGAGAGATTCGTTGGTTTTTTGGGCCACTTTGGTTTTTAGTTCTAGAATACCACTTGCGGGTGTGTATTTTGTAAAGTTTTGATTGATGGCTTCAATTGCAGAAGATTTAACTTTGTGAGGAGTGTCCCAGTCCGGTTCTCCAAGAGAAAGTGAAATAATGTTTTGTCCTTGATTTTTAAGTTCTTTTGCTTTGGCAGCAAGAGCGAGAGTCGGGGAGGCCTCAATATTTTTAGCTCTTGATGAAATCATGTGTTTTTTCCTTTTATTTTTTGTTTTAAGGGATTGATGACACATTTTGGAACTAAACATTCAAAGGTGCCATTAAAAAAAGCAATTTCTTTAACGGCTTTAGAAGAAACAAAATAAAATTCAGGTCGAGAAAATACAAGAAGAGTTTCAATGTTTGAGTTAAGTTGGTGATTTAAACTGGCCATCGTCATTTCATATTCAAAGTCAGAAACCGCTCTTAAGCCTCTTATAATCGTTTGACAATTTTTTTGCTTGGCATAATCAACAGTTAATCCAGCATAAGTATCAACAATTAAATTGTGAGTGGGTTGATCAAGGGATTCAAGAATAAATTTTTTACGTTCTTCGACAGAAAAGAGTGATTTCTTTTCTGGAGAGGTTGCAATAAGCACAATAACTTCATCAAAGAGTTTTGAAATTCGTTTGATAATATCAATATGACCAAGTGTAATCGGATCAAAGCTACCCGGAT
>CAYMLA010000173.1:0-6004 GCA_964390785.1 uncultured Bdellovibrionales bacterium
TTGGGAGTCTTATAGTATAATAGGGAGTTGAAACAACCACATGACAATAATTAAAACTAAAAAAGTAGGAACAAGCTCACCAATAGAAAAAAGGGCTGCTTGTTCGAGTGTTTTCGGTGTTTTTTTTATGATGTTTTCTTGCAAAAAAAAGCTCCTCGTTCGCGAAAACAAAATAATCCAAAACATTGAACCAATGATAATAGAAAAGACTAATGCATGAAAATCTAAAATTGTAACTGCTCCAAATAACAAGCTCTTCCAAAAAATAAAATGAACAATTGTTAGAATATTAAACATTCCTACTGTTATCTTTTTAAAAGACGGTCCGAACAAATAACGCATAATTATAAGTTGTAAAAAAATAATTAAAATAAGAGCCAGAATAGGTTGACGGGATTGTTCCCAAACCATCTTCCAATAAGGATATTCTATTTCAACTTCAGGAAACTTCGATTGAACTTGACTTTTAACTTGATTCAAAGATATCTGTTTTTGATCCAACCAAAGAGAAAATTCTTTAACCGCTTGATTAACTTCAAAATCAATCTTTGAAACATCAATTAGACGAATCACTCGATGCCCCCTTGCGGCAACAACAGTAGACTCCAATTCCTCAATTGACTCAAAATTTGATCCTGTTTCGAATTTGATTTGATCTTTCCTACCAATTGATGTCGACAAACCAACAGATTTAAGAGCATTAACAACTTCTGAAACAGATAAACCAAAACGAAATAATTTTTTGGGTTCTAATTGAACAGAAATTTTTATCAACTCATCAAATGAAGGTTCGCTTTTCAAAATGCTCGATTTAAAATTCGAAATTGAATTAAAAAAATTTCCGACAGAAAGACCTTCGTTGAAATGAAAATATAGATCTGGAGGGAGTGGCATTTTTTTTGCTTTCACCTGCACAGACTCAACATCTCTTGGAATAGCAAAACGAATGCGATCCATTTTTTCTTGAATATATAAAAAACTATTGTTGTCATTTAATTTTTCACTAAACACTAGATTTATAATAGCCTTTCCATGAACCGTTTCTGAAGACATAGAAAGAAGCTCAGGCAATCCATTAAATATTTTTTCTGCCGGAATGGTTACACGTTGACTAATTTCCTCTGCCGACCGAGAGGGAACTAAAAACTCAATGTCATATTCTGGATAGGGACTATCTGGAATAATTTGAGGAGAAAACCGATCGGCAAAAAAAACAGAAAAGATAGGACTAATCAAAATAACAAATACAAGATTTCGATAATTTGTTAAAAATCTAACTAATTTTATCATTGGCTCACACCATTTCAGTTACAGGCCAAGAAAACATCAATAACCCTGGAGAAGGTTGACGTTCTGCCTTATATTTTTTTAAAGCCATTGAAAACCGTTCTTTATCTTCATCATTCAAAAGTAACAGCATAATTTCATTAGCTCCAGGCCATGCCACTGTTCCTTCTTTTTTGCCATGTGCAGATGAACCATGAAGCCCCGTAAAATGAGTATAATTTTTAATCTGATTCAGCTCCATCAACATAAAAATTTCATCTCTTAATTCGCTATCAAATAAAGCCATGACTACATACATAACGTGGACTCCACTTCGTTTTATTTGCAAACTACAATTTTTTCACTTTTTAAATTTCTTTTAACTTTCGCCCTAAAAGAAAATTTATTAAAATCGGAGTTACAATTAATGTTAATAAAGTTCCAAAAGTCATTCCAAAAATATTCACAATTGCCATCCCCTGATAGAGTTCTTTTCCTTCTGCTTCAAATAACAACGTTGGCATCATTCCCAAAACAGTAGAACAAGTTGTCATTAAAATGGGACGCGTTCTTGTTTGCACTGAATCTAAAATTGCTTCAAGACAATCCATTCCATTTGAAAGTCTTTGGTTAATTGCATCCATAAGGAGAATACCATTATTTACTATAATCCCAATCAACAGAATAAAGCCAACAATAACTCCAGCATTAACTGTTTCATTTAACAAAATTAATCCAATAATTGCCCCTCCCAATGAAAGGGGAATAGAATACATAATTATTAGTGCTTGAATTACAGATTGAAATTGAATAATTAAAATTAACAAAATTAAAATTCCTGAAATAATCAAGGCGACAATCATTTTATCAAAAGTTTCATTCATTGTCTCAATCCCTCCCATGCCAACAACATCAGATTGAGACAAATTAAATTTGGAAGTTAACTCACTCATCTTATCAACAGCTTGTCCAATGGTAATTCCATCAATTCGAAAATACAAAGGGCTAAAAACGTTTCCATTTCTTCTAAACTGAATGTTCTGACCAAATTCTTTTTTTTCTTCAAATAATGAACCAAATCGAGAAAGAGCTTTTCTGTCTTTTCCTAAAAAAAATGGAAAATTTGAAATGTCTTCATCTTTGGAATAATTTAAATAAATAGGGTATAAATACGGAAGATTAGCTAAACTTGATAAATCCAATGATTGAGTAAAGCTTGCCAAATTTATGGTTGTCTCAAAAACATTTGTATTTGCTCTTGCCATTGTTAATGGAAAACTTTTAAACACTAACTTTGCTTCTTTGTATTGATAATCAGTTGTGCAATCTATAATTCCACGACTTGAGCAAAACTCTTCTATAATTAAATTTACTTTCTCAGTTCCTATGGAATCACTGATATAAAAATATCCACTTGAGCCCAATGGTTCTGTATTAGGAGTCGGACCCAATGGAGATATAACGATTTTTTGCGCTGGAAATTTAAGTTTTTGACTGACTATTTCAATTATACTATCAACCTTGTCTTTTAATTTCACTTCAAACATCGCCTCAAGTGTGTCATCGGTAGAAAAAGTAACAACCCAAGAAATATTTGGATCATGACCAAGTAAATTTGAAATTTCTGATTTTAAATGATCTTTTTGACTCAACAACTGAATTCTTTTGACGGGAACAGATAATGAGTAAATAGAAGAACTTACTGTCGGCAAAAATTCAGACTCTGGAAGCATAAACAAACTAAGTAAACTCATCAAAGTAACACCCACTAACACTGAATACTTAAAAGATCGACTTTGATTTGATTTCAATAAAGCTTTTTGAGCCATTAAAGAAACCATTTTAACAAAATACTGACTTCCTCCATAAGCGAAAGCAATTGGAGGTAATGGCTTTGAATTTCTCGATAAAATTTTTGAACAAATCCATGGAACCAAACTAAAAACAGTAATAAGACAAATAAATTGAGTCGATACAAGAGTAAGTCCTAAATCACTGAATAGCTTACTAGCAATTCCGGTCTGAAAGCCGATAGGCAAAATTACAGCGGCCGTTGTGATTCCACTTGCAATAACACCCATCATAACATCTTTAGTCCCCTTCCAACAAGAATCAATTAGATCCTCACCCAATTGAAAGCGTCTCAAAATGGATTCCAAAACCACAATTGACGCATCTGTAATCATTCCTGAAGCCAAACTAAATCCATTCAACGCAAATATATTTATTGAGACATCAAAATTTTTCATAATAAAAAATGTTCCCAAAATTGCTGTCGGAAAAACACAAGAAGCGACAACGGCTCCAATAATAGAACCAAGAAAAATGATAAGAACAATCGAATTTAACAAAACGCCGATAGCAAAATTTTGAAAAACACCCTTTTGTGCCTCTTTAATTTTATCAGCTTCGTTGTATATAATTGTGCTTTTTAATTTTGATTCACTTTTAAACAATTGACTTAATTCATCAAGTGATTGACGAATAATTTCAACCGTATCTGATCCTGGTGATTTTAAAACTTCAAATACAAGAGCATCTTGACCAGCTCCAATAAAGACACTTGCTGGGTGCACTCCTTTTCTCACTTGTGAAATCCACTTCAATGGAATAGGAGAATCTTGAAAATGAGTGATTAGCATTTCATTTAAATCATCAACTTCATTCAATTCATGTTTTATAATAACTGAAGAATCTTTTCCTTTAAACAAGCTTCGAAATGACCAATTCAATGTGGCTGAATTTAAAACATCTACAATATTTAATCGATTTTGTGCCATTTCTTTTGAGCTGAAATCAACAAACCCCACCTCAGGACTTGAACCAACTCTTCGAACTTCAGAGACGCCAGGAAAACGTTCAATAGTTTCAGATAAAACACGTGTTTTGTCAGTTAACTCACCAATTGAAAGACCTGAAATCGCAACTCTTAAAATTGGATTTAATGTCGGACGATGTAAAATAAATAAAGGATTTAAAACACCTAATGGACGCTTATAACTTGAAACAAGTTGCCTTGCACGCAATAAACACTCATCAGGAGAAATTCCCCAATCATAATGCACAAGAAGAATCACGCGATCTTGATCTAAAGACACCTCAATTTTTTCAACTTCTCCAGTTTGAAGAAACCCCTTTTCAATAGGAGCAATTAAATCATGAACAACATCATCATGATGTAAAACTGTAATAGGAAAAACAACTGCAACAGCAGGAACAGAAACCGTAGGCAAAAATTCATTAGCAATAGGACCAATAGAAAAATATCCAATCAATAGAATGGACAAATTTAAACAAATCGTAACAACGCTTTTTTTTAAAAAAAACTTAACCATTAAATATTACTTTATTTTTTTAGTTTTTTAGTTTTAAACAAACCTCTTTCCCTGTAACAGCTTCA
This sequence comes from uncultured Bdellovibrionales bacterium, assembly GCA_964390785.1. GTDB lineage: Bacteria > Bdellovibrionota > Bdellovibrionia > Bdellovibrionales > CAYMLA01 > CAYMLA01. The sequence goes on from CAYMLA010000173.1 coordinate 4,667, forward strand.
ACTCGATGTGTGCTTAGAAATTGATCCAATTGATGAATCGGCTTAATTTCATCACAATCTTTAATTTCTCGAACCTTGATATCAACAGAGAGAATATCACCAATCAATTGATTGACTTTCTGTTTCGGGGCGACATAAGAAAGCACACTTCCAGTATCTGGATCAACAATTGGTGATATTTTACTAATAGTTCCAAAAAGCTGATCACTATCTCTTATAAAAACCTCGGTACCTAACTTTATAAGTGTTGCTTCATTTGGAGAAAGATGAACTTCTATTGATTTAAAATCAGGATTAACAATTGTCACAAGGGGCATTCCTGGTGTAAGAGCAGCCCCTTCTGTGACATGAAGTTTAGCAATTTTTCCATAAATGCTACTTCGATAACTTCTCGTCGTTTCTTTTTCAATTGAAACCAATACAATATCACCAAGATTTGACAAATCTCCAATTTGAAGAGGAACTTTAGAAACAATTCCATGATTAACCGCTAATAAAGTTGAAATTCGAGCCGGTTTAATTAGGCCATAAACAGGTAACTTTTCAATAAACACTTCGCTTGCCATAACAAAATTTTGAAATAAAATGAGCATTAAAAAAATAACAATAAAACAAAATAACCGATTAATTATTTTCATATATCTTCACCTTTTCAAATTCATTAAATTCGACTGCAATATTTAAAAGAGCCTGCTGGAAAACCTTTAACGAATCAATTGCATCCATTTCCGCTTTTACAAAATCTAAAGTTCCCAAAGACACTTCTAAATTTGTTCCAATACCTTGTCTAATTTTTTTTCTGATATCATTCAATCGAATCTCTTTTTGACGAGCAATGGCTTTCTTATGAAGATATTCAGCACGAGAGACAAGAGCTTTCATCCGCTGATGCTGAATTAAAATTGCATTTCGACTCAATTCAAGCTCACGTTTAGCTTTAGCCGCATCAACAGCAATATTAGCCTGAGATCGACTTGCAGAACTACTTCCTGCATCAAATAAATTAAAACTCATAATTAACGAAGCACTCAAATTTCCATCCGACTCATAGCCATCAAATGTTCCTAACTTTGAGTATGAACTAGTCAAATAAACAAGTGGGACCCAAGGCCTAGCCAAACGAGCAACTCTTTGATAACCCAATGCCGACTCAACTGTTATATCACTCATTTTTTTATGTAAAGATTGATCCGAATACTTGGACTTAATACTGTCTTCTTTAGGAAGAAGATAATCAATTTGAATTTGAGATAATTGTTTTAGTTCCTTTTCTGTCAAAGATGGAATCAGCTCATTAATCACTGATCTCACAAGATTTTGTCCTTGATTAACCTTTAT
>CAYMLA010000174.1:0-5963 GCA_964390785.1 uncultured Bdellovibrionales bacterium
AGTCGTTATGCAAATGCATTTTTTACTGAATTGTAACGGAGGTGCACATGAAGCTTTTTTTTATGAATAAAGCTGAGTTTAATTTTTGGAAGACTCGTAGCGAATCAGGCTATGCTTCTGACAAAATGAAAGCCAATTCAATCTCAAAAGAGGGGGCACAAAAAAGAGCAAGGGATGATTTTAAGCGTTGTTTTCCAAACGGATTGGACTCAAAAGATTGTTTTTTCTATTCAGCTAAAAATGATACTGGCGAAGTCTTAGGATATGTCGTATTACTCGTTCGAGGCTCAGATAATGACCGTAGAGCTTTCATTGGAGATGTAATAATCGAAGAGCAATATCGTGGCCAAGGATATGGAAAACAAATTATGGAGTTAGTGGAAAGAGAAGTGCTCAATATGGGACTCAAGAAAATTGGATTACATGTTTTTGGATTTAACAATGCGGCCATTCAATTATATATAAAAATGGGGTATGTCACTACAGATCTATCCATGGAAAAAGATTTGCTTTGACTGTTTTGCAGCTTGCCTAAGTGACTGTTTTGCTGCAGCCACTATTTATAAAGTAAAAGGGCTTTCTTTTTTTGCACCTGATGATCGATGATTGGAGGAGGATATTGAGGGTGATTCATGATGGGTTCATGAAGAGATTGAGTGCGAATGTTTTTAAGCTCTGGAATAAATTTTTTTATGTATTTTCCATCAGGATCAAATTTGTAGCTCTGAAGCCAGGGGTTAAAGATTCTAAAGTAAGGCTGAGGATCACATCCTGTCGATGCAGCCCATTGCCATCCTCCATTGTTGGCGGCCAAATCTCCGTCAAGAAGATTTTCCATAAAATATTGCTCTCCCCAACGCCAATCAATGAGTAAATCTTTAGTTAAAAACGACGCGACAATCATCCTGACTCTATTGTGCATCCAACCTGTTGTATTAAGCTGTCTCATTCCAGCATCAACAATTGGAAAACCTGTCTTTCCATCCATCCAAGCCTGAAAATAAGAATCATTGTTTTCCCATTTTAGAGCATTGAATTTTTCCAAAAAAGCTTCGTTTTCAACTCTTGGATGATGATATAAGATGTGGAAATAAAATTCTCTCCAAATGAGTTCACTAAAAAACACATCTTGGCTTGTTTTTTTTGTGTTATAAGGAGCCAGCTTGAGAACATAAATAATTTGCGGCAGAGTTAGTGAGCCAGATTTTAAATAAGAGGAAAGCTTAGACGTTCCATTTAAAAAGGGATAATCACGAGTTTCAGCATATTGGTTCAAGTGTTTTTGTTTGAATTGTTTGAGTTCTTTGTAGGCATGAAGAGTGCCTGATAGAGGAATTGGTATTTTAACTTTTTTAGAATTGAGTCTAATGAACTCTTGAAGAGAGTCAGATAGAATTTTTTTTCTTTTAAACAAGGTGTTCCAACTTAATTTGTATTTTTTTTCTAGCTTGTTTTTTTCAAGTTGATTTAAATAGGAAATTCCTTCCTTTTGATCTTTAATTCGATCATGCATTGTTTTTGTTTGAAAGAGATTCAGCCATTTTTTTGCAAAAGGAGAATAAACTTGGTATCCCAAACCGTTGTTTTTTTCAAGCTCAGAAGGTTCAATCAAAAGATGATCTCTTTCATGGAAATAATTAATCCCAAGAGAAGACAGTTTTTCTTTAATTATTTGAACATCTTTAAGAAAAGAGGACTCATAATCATTTGACCAAGATAAATAGGATGGCAATGGCAATGCATTGGCTTTCAAGGTTTCTAATACGTAAGAAATCCCATCAACAGGATTCATGTTCAAAACAAGTAAATCGCTGCCATTTAATCGAAGTTCCTTTTGAAGACACTGAAGGGTTTCTAGAAAAAATTGGAATCGATGGACAGAAAAATGATTTTTTTTAAGTTCTTTATTGTGAATACAACATAAGCCTAAAGCGGCACCGTTATTTATTATCAATTGCTTATTAAGAGCCTTATTTCCGGCGACCCTTAAGTCTCTTCTAAACCAATGAATTCCGTATTTTAAATCATTCATAAAAATTTGACGCCTAAATTATTCAATCACAAATCCTTTGGATTCATCAAAGGTGAGATTAATTCCAAGACTGAAGTAGGAAAAGGATTCCTGTATATCCATTCCAATTTCAAACATAAAAGTTAGGTTTTTAAAATGATAAGTTTTGTAGTCAACACCAAAAGTTAGATTAATCGGGACAGACCCCTTATCTCCTATTGTTGTTACTCCCAGAGGAAGACTGAGGTAAGAATTTAAAAAGCCAATTTGAGTTTCAAAAGATTTACTTATAAAAGGGTGAAAGCGAGCAGAAAAGACGGAATCTTCAAGCAAACGAGCATAAATAAATCCAATTTTTGCTCCAATGGCAGGCTGTTGATCAATGTCAGGAAAAGGAACCCACTTGTAAAAACCACCGGTCATGATTAGGGCTTGTCCTGTCCCAAGGATGCCAGAAAATTCACTTTCGTTATCAATTGGTGCTGATAGTTGTCCGATGATATTGAGCCCAGAGTATTCAGTAAAAAAGCTTTGTCCCTCTAATGTTGCTCGATAGTGATTTTTAGGTAAAATATCACCTGTTGTGCTGTGATTGTAAAATCCAAAAACACATGAAGGAAATTGAATTGCAAAAAAAAATAAAAAAATTAAAATAGATTTTTTTTTCATTGCAGCCTCATAATGCGGATTACATAAAAAAGATCTTCAATACTAAAATGCAAACTTTACTTCGTTTCATTCATCGTCTAAGGTTAAAGCATTACATGTAATTCAAAAAAATGAAAGAAAATCTTCTTTGTGTTTTACAAAGAAGATATTGTGGAAGACAATATTGGGCTGAACGAAACGAAGTAAAACTCGCATCATGATGCGTTAAGATAAGCTTCAATTCGTAATTGTTACTGAGTTTAAAATTGTCAAATTTTTTTGAGTTTTCAGACCAGACAAGGTGGAGTTCGCTTTATGCATTCAGGTTTCTTGGTTGATCTTTCTTTAGTCATGGCTGTAGCAACTTTTGTTAGTGTTATTGCTCATAAGTTACGTTTTTCTTTGATTTTGAGTTATTTGTTTGCAGGCCTTCTTGTTGGCCCCTACATTCCCATTCCCTTTTTTGCAGATCATCATCGAATTGAACAGGTTGCCGATTTTGGTGTGATCTTTGTTATGTTTTTTATTGGCCTTGAATTTAAACTAAAAAGTCTTCTTCAGGCCATCCCACTTCGTGGTTTTGTTGCTCTCGTTCAAATTTTGATGCTTATGTTTCTTGGTTTTGGACTTGGGCGTTTGTTGGGTTGGTCATTTTTAGAATCAATATTTTTAGGAGCGTCGATTTCAATATCAAGCACTATGGTTGTGAGTGGGATTTTTTCAAGTCGTTATGTTCCAACAGAGACAAAAGAACATGTTTATGGAATATTAATTTTACAGGATCTTGTTGCCATTGTATTAATTTCGTTACTCACTCTTGTTTCGAGAGGAGTAGAGGTTTCAGTTGATCAAATTGGATGGCAATTAGGGCAATTGATTTTTTTTCTTATAGTATTGCTTTTTGTTGGTTTACTATTTGTTCCACGATTTATTCGTTATGTGTTTACCTTTAATTCAAAAGAAACAAATGTTATTGCGACAACAGGTGTTTGTTTAGGTTTTGCAACCTTGGCGTCTTATGCGGGATATTCAACAGCTCTAGGAGCTTTTTTGGCCGGCGTTTTAATTGCAGAATCAGGTTTAGGAAAACAAGTTGAAAAAGAACTTATTGCTATGAGAAATTTTTTTGCTCCTATTTTTTTTGTTTCCATTGGAATGACTGTTGATCCTATTATGGCTTATGAAAGTATCGGCTCATCATTTCTGGTTGCTGGAGTTGTTGTTATTGGCATGTTTTTTAGCATTGCAAGTTCTAGTCTATTGCTTGGAATTAGCTTTAATACGTCTCTTCGTTCTGCACTCAATTTAGGACAAATCGGTGAATTTGCTTTTATTATTTCTGCAGTCGGTATAAGTGCAGGGATTATCAAAGCACCTCTTCAAGTTGTTTTAGTGTCAGTTTCTATTTTAACTATATTCAGTAGCACTTTTTTGAGTTTCCATGCTGTTTCAATAGTAAACTTTATTGATAAGAGTGTTCCAAAAAGAGTTAGAGTGTTTTTAACTCTTTATGAGTCATGGTTGGATTCAATTCGAAAACCGTCTGCTTTAAATGAAAACAATAATTCTGATAAAGAAAAAGGGAAGTTGATAAAAGTTCAGTGGGTTTTATTTATTGATTTCTCTGTGATTGTGTTTTTTGCTATTGTAATAGATTTTTTCAAGGTTGATATCGTACAAAATTTTCATTCAATTGGATTAAGTTTTCTTCCTGACAATGTTATTCTAGTGCTTCTTTTTATGATGTTATCATCATTTGTTTATTGGGGGTTTATAAAGAACTTATTTTATTTAGAAAATATGATCATTGACTTGATTAAAACAAAAACAGGAGATGAGGGCGGAGCTTTTATCATCAGATTTTTGATTTCGTCTTTTATGATTTCATTTGCGGTTATGCCGTTTTTATTTCTTATTGCGGGAATGCTTCATCCGTCACTTTGGTTTATTTTATTGCCGATCAATTTATTTATTATTGGATTTTTTCTTTGGAAGTACACGGCTGAATTTGATGTTTGTATAAAGTCTGGATCAGGTGAATTGATTGAGTTATTTGAAAAACGCTTTTTAAATACAAGTGAAAAAAAAGAGCCTTCAGATCGATTTGTTGGCTTAAACAAATTAACCTATGTGAGAGTTAATGAGAAATCGACAATCTCTGGAAAAAGTTTAACAGAAATTAATTTGAGAGCCAAAACAGGAGCTACGGTTGTTTCAATTGTTCGAGAAGGTGCAGAATTGATTTTACCGACAGGCTCTGAAATTTTGCGCATCGGTGATGTCATGTGTTTGGCAGGAACGGATGTTGCCACAGAACAAGCCATGCGTCTTCTAAAATAAAAGATCGCGATAAGTGGCTGCTGCAAAACAGTGAGATTTGAGCGAAGCCAACGAAAAAGTTGGCTGTTTTGCAGCAGCCACGGTTGGGATTAGATTTGGCTCCACACCTCCGTAGCAACTTCAAAATGAGCTTGAGGGTGCGCACAGGCTGGGCAAGACGCAGGGGCTTCCGTCCCTTGATGGAGATAACCACAATTTCTGCATTTCCAAGTGACAGTGTTTTCTTTTTTAAAAACTTGGCCTGAGTTTAAAGAATTTAAAAGAGAGAGAAAACGATTTTCGTGATGCTTTTCAGCTAAGGAAATAGCTTCAAACAATTTTGCAATGGCTTCAAAGCCTTCTTTTCTTGCTGTGACAGCAAATTGAGGATACATTTCAGTCCATTCATGTTTTTCACCTTCAGCAGCCGATTTTAAGTTTTCAGCCGTTGTTCCGATTTTTCCAGCAGGGAAAGCGGTTGTGATTTCGAGTTCTCCGCCTTCTAGAAATTTAAAAAATCGTTTTGCGTGTTCTCGTTCTTGATGGGCGGTTTCTTCAAAAATAGCCGACATCTGAACATAGCCTTCTTTTTTAGCGACGCTAGAATAGTAGGTGTATCGATTTCTTGCTTGCGATTCTCCAGCAAATGAGATCAATAAGTTTTTTTCGGTTTGAGTTCCTTTAATACTCATTACTCTGACTCCACTTCGTTTCGTCAAAAGTCTACAGTTTCTAATTTTTAGCCACTATCCATTAAATTTTTTAAAATTTAACTTCTGTTTGCTAAAAACTGAGAATCAGTAGTTTGTTTAAACGAAACATTAACTAGTGGCTACTACAAAACAGCCACTAGATTGGTTTAAAAAAAACGGGTTGCTTTTTACAGCAACCACTCATTAATTTACTTTAAAAAAAACAAATTTTTCAAGCATAAACATAGAGCGGACTTCGTCCGCAGCCTACAGATTTCAGTCTTCAGTTCTCA
>CAYMLA010000175.1:0-5962 GCA_964390785.1 uncultured Bdellovibrionales bacterium
CAAAGCCAGAGTGATTTCAACCCCACTAATGGTCGAAGAAGCCAACTTTGCGCCCGCTAATATTTGAGAGGCTGTAAATCCCAAATACCCAACTCCAGTGATTAAGCCTGCTAACAGACCGGCAGATTTTCCATAATGATGAAAAAATAAATCGGGAAAAGTAAAAAAACGATGTTTGGATTCTAATCGTTTTACTCGAGGAATCAAAAGCACACTGCTGATCCAAGCCCCAATGAACCCCGAAAAAAGAAGCCAAGATCCAGAAATTCCTAATGTGAATCCCAGTCCTGCTAGGCCAATAGAAAATCCTCCTCCAACATCGGTTGCAACAACAGAAAAACCAACATGGTAGGAGCCCATTTTCCGGCCACCGAGAAAAAAATCGTCTAAACTTGTGTTTTTTCTGCAAAAATAAAATCCAATTCCGAGCATCAATATCAAATAAAGAGCAATAACAACAAAATCGATAAAAGCCATACAGACCCCTTCTTCATGAATAAGAATGAAACAATGAAAATCCAGCGGGTCGAAGACCACGTAGGTGCGCAAATATCATAAGCTATTTTCAACCAATATACAACTTCACTTCGGCTCACCTCTGTCAACAAGGAAATCATTGATGCCATTGAAGTGCAAAACTTGCAATTACTCTTAGCGAATGTCTGAGCTTATTGGGTAATCACAGCAAAAGTTTTTCAATTGCTGTTCAAGAATGAAGGCTTGTTAGCGTGAAGATTTTTCCAGTTGTCCAAAAAACACATTGAACAAAATTTTGTCGCTTTATAGCCTAATTTTGTCCTGTAAAAATATTTTTTGGGGTTTCATTTATTCGTGTTTTATAACGTTAAAAGTTAGTGCTTGGCCGCGCTTACCTTCTTGGTACTGTGTTAAGCTCTGTAGAGTTGTCTGCGCTATATTATCAAGGGCTTCTTCTGTTAAAAACGCTTGATGACTGGTAATGATTACGTTGGGAAAAGTCATCAATTGAACCAAGGCTTCGTCGGTTAATATTTCTGCAGATAAGTCTTCATAAAAGTAACCTTGTTCTTCTTCATAAACGTCCAACCCAGCTCCACCTAAATGACCCCTTTTTAAAGCATTAATTAGCGCTTTGGTATCAACCAAACCTCCTCTACTGGTGTTTAACAATATTGTTCCTTTGGGCATAAAATCAAAGGCTTTTTGATTTATCAGATGATGGGTTTCGGAGGTTAAAGGAGCATGCAAGCTGATAACGCGAGATTCTTTAAAAAGCGTGGTTAAATCGGTGTATTTAAAGCCAATTTCCTTAGCCAATTTTTCTTTTTCATAAGGGTCGTGGGCTAAAATATTGCATCCTAATCCTTTTGCAATTTTAATAAAACAAAGACCAATTTGTCCAGTTCCGATAACCCCTACAGTTTTTCCGTTAAGATCAAAGCCAACTAGTTTTTCTATCGAAAAATTTCCTTCTCGAATACGATTTGATGCCTTGTGAACCTTTCTATTTAAGGTCATCAGTAAAGCAAGGGCATGTTCTGCTACTGCATAGGGAGAATAAGAGGGCACTGATACAATATCCATATTAAGGCTTCTGGCTATTTCTAGATTTAGATTGTTAACGCCGGCACATCTCATGGCTATGATTTCAACTCCAATGCGTTGCAATTGTGTTAATACGTTTTTTGATAAATCATCATTGACAAAAACACATATAGCTTTGCAACCAATGGCTAAATTGACTGTATCAGAAGAGAGTCGAGTCTCAAGATATAGAAAATTTACATGAGTATCATTTTTTTCCTGAATTCTTTTATTAAAGGCTTTGACGAAGTAGTTTTTTGAATCAAAAAACGCAATCTTCAAGCTATCATTTTGATCATGAGGGGTTAGTTCAGCTACTTTTTGATTTTTAGCCCTTAATTTTTTCACTAAAAAACTAGATAAATGTCGTGATAGATTAACTTTTGTTTGATCCGAGCCGAAAAAAGCCTCAAGAAAGTCTTCTTTGTTGATACAAATCAAGCAAGAGTCTTCAGTGGCTTTAACTGTGGCGGATCGTTTGTTATGTTCCAGCGAAATTAATGAAGTCAAGCCGATTACTCCGCCCTTAGTGAGTTGGCTAATGGGCACTTCAATTGAATTATGTTTTTTGCTTGCTTGAGTTCGCCCAGAGAAAACAATGTAAAGAGCGTCACTTAATTGTCCTTCAGTAAATAAAACTTCGTCTTTTTTTAGATAAATTTCTTGAGCTTTATCAGATAGATTGCTTAAGGCTTTTTCTGGCAAACTTTTAAAAAAATCAATTTGTAAAAGTAGTTTTTTTTTATCCATGTTTTTAATGGTAGCCCAGCCTTTAAGCTTTAGCAAACGACTAAACCAAAACGTAAGTTTAGAGTCTGTCAGAAATTAAGTTTGACGTTTTAAATTTAGACTTCATCAAAAACATGAACAGCATTAACTTCTGAGAGAGCACACGATATATTATCAGCTTTGCCGAATAAGTTTATCCTTGATTCACTCTTTCAGATTGAAAAGAATCAAACATCCATCATTTAACACGTTCCTTTTGAGCAAGCCCTTCTGAAATAAAAATGCTCTGGAACAGCGAAGCGTGACAAAGCCCTCAACTTTAGATAATTAATTAGATCCTTTTGAATTACTTCTACTTATGCTTTAGTTTAGTTTTTCTAATGAGAAATTTTGCTTCTTTTTGTGGATAAGTCTGTGGACAATCTGGATAACATTTCTGTTGTCAATTTTTTTTATGTTTTTTCAATAGATTACGCCATGTAGAAAAATTATATTTTTTTGAAAAATTGTCGTTTTTTTCTCTTGTCATTTAAAATTTCATATATAATACTGTTATGTTTTTCATCTATTTGCTTAATTTGGGGGCGACACGGCTTCGACGTGGGTGAAGAAGCAAAAGGAGCATGCAGGGGCGCACGAGGTCCTCTTTAAAAACGTGCAAGCTAATAATTGCAGATACTGAATTGCAATTGGCTGCTTAATTGTAGCCCGTCAAAGAATTCCTTGACGAAGGGGATTCGGCGACGTCACTTCATTCGTCTAGGTTCTTAGGTCATTTTCTGCAGGACCTTAAAACTGAATCCTCATGCGGAAGGGATCTTGCGTAGTCTGTTGATGGACGACGCTTGATGTTCTATCAAAGCATCGACTAAGCATGTAGTAGCCTTTTCGTGGAACATTTGCGGACGGGGGTTCAATTCCCCCCGCCTCCACCACTTCCTTTTGTAATTTCAGTACTTTAAAAGAAAAACCATCGTCCGATTAGGACGATGGAGACGATGTTTTCCCTAAAATCATTTTATCAGCAAAAAGAGCAAATGATGGGCTACAACTACGTTAAAGCTTTGCCTAAAAAAAGGACTGAACCAATGTGGAAGGTTCAATATGTTTCATTCAAAAAATCAGACACTAAAGATTCTATGGTCAAATATTCTAAGAAGGAATGGGATACCTCAAAAGATCGGTGGTCAACACTGGGTTTTCATAAATACATGAGCATTGATGAGGCCAAAGTACGGGCGAGGCAGCTTAATTCACAGCTTGAAATTAAAAGACAGGAGGAGCGTTTAATAAAAATTGCTGAAGAAAATAAAAATTTTCAAAAAAGATTTTATTCAGTTTTACCAGATGAGTTCGTTAGTGAGTTTGAAAAGCGATTTATGAGAAAACGTGATAGTGAAGTTGATCGTGGAAATCGGCGAACTTCTCGCGCAATGCATATCTGGAAAGCTGCTCAAAAGATGATCGTATCAATTGGAATTGAGCCCACGGATTGGTTTTATTCAACCTATGAAATATATGATTATTTTTATTCTAAAAAATTTAGTGTTCGTTACATTCAAAGTATTTTGAAAATTGCCAATCTTTGGGGATATTTCTTTTGCAAGAAAACAGGTCGTGCATTTCTACCAATCCCCGCCCCTAAAGGCTATGAAAGAGCGCGTTTAATTGATGGATACTACAGCAAGAGTTATAAATTAAGAGTAGTTTCAGGGCCATTGGCTCCTGAAAATCTTTATACGGCAAAAGGAAACATAAAAGATGAACAATTTAATTGGTTGTATTTATCAGTATGGTTTGGACTTCGTCCACAAGAGGTAGATAATCTGAAGAATGCTGACCTTTGGAAAATCGAAGAACAAAATGGGAAGAAGATTTTATGGGTATTTCAGACAAAAATTGTGGCCATACCATATGAGGATCGTTGGAAGCCTGTACCAATAATGTTTGAAGAACAAGAATTTGCCCTGAAGATTATTAAGGGGTTAAATTTCAAAAGACCCCTAGTTAAAACAGTTCATCGATATTTTGGAAAAGGAATTGATCTTTATGGGGGGAGAAAGGGGTTTGTGGATTTGATGCTTTCAAAAGGGCATGAACTTGAAAATATTAGCGTGTGGATGGGACACTCAACATTAGATAGAACTTGGAGAAGTTATAAACAGAGAAGAAAATTCCACATTAGAGCATCATCTTCTTTTTAAATATTTTTTGTATATCGATTTATTGTTCTGATATCTATAGGCGCCAATGGGTTGTTATAAATAAATTGAAAATGATTATCTGTGACTATGCACAATCATTGGGTAAAAGAACAAGAGCTTTTTCCCAAGATTCTTTGGCTATCTTATAATCGCAATGATGGAAGTAAGAGGTTTTCAAATTGTTGTAGGTTTCATTTTGATTTAAAAAGCTCTGCCTTTACGAGCGATTGACAAAAGCTGCAAACTCAAGAAAACTGAGGTTGAATATTGAGCAACTGTGCCGAAACTACTACGGCACTCTGCAATTTTAAAGAATTTCGTTTTTTAATCATTTGATAAGTGACTACTCATTTAGTCCTTGTTAAGGAAAATCATGAAATTAGTTATTCTTACTGGAGCTTCAGGAGCTGGAAAAACAAGTATTGTTCAATCAATTGAAAGAAGTTATCCGGGGGTACATTGTCTTCATTTTGACTCAATAGGCGTTCCTTCACACGAAGAAATGATTTCTCGCTACGGATCAGGTGAGGAGTGGCAGAGGTTAATGACTACTATTTGGTTAAAAAGAATAAGGAATAACTACGACCAATCAAATATGATTCTGTTCGAAGGACAAATGAAACTTTCATATATTGAACAAGCACTTAAACAGTATCCAATACAAAACAACTCTACGATTTTAATCGATTGTAATGATGAAGTTAGAAGTGAGCGTTTGAGAAAGGAACGCAACCAACCAGAGCTAGACAATGAGAAAATGATGAATTGGGCAAGATATTTACGATCAGAAGCTCAGGAAAATCTAGTTCAAATCTTGGATACAGGCAGCCAAAGTCTTGAGGAGTCTGTTGCAATAATAAAAACTGAACTTGGCATCTGATTGTAAAATTCTTGAAACTCGACCGTAATTGCTCTCTTTGCCTGAGCTAAAACGATCGTCATTTTAGCTCTGACTAAAAATCCAAAGTTACTCGAAATTCAAGGGAATTTAATAAACCTTATTGCATTCCACAGCCCGTAAAAGTTTGCTTAAGAACCCTTGAGGATCCAATAAAATTCTAGATCCATCAGAGATTACCCGAAATGTTCCTGGATCTACAGGGTTTGTTGCAGCCCAACTTGGAAGAGCAAAACTGAACTCGACTTCAAATGAATTGGTAAAAAAAGCCCTTATAGTTTTAACACCCACCCAGTCCTCATACTCTATTTGCCTTAATTTTCCAAAATTGTTGACCCAATCTCTTCTCTCTAACCATGGATTAATGTCATTAGCAAAGGCAATGAGATCTATATCTGAATCAGGGTTGGCCTTCCCATGGGCATAAGAACCGACTAGAAGTAAGCCTACTATTTCAGGTTCTCTCTTGGCCCAATCGGTAACCAATGAAATAAATTCTTCTGCTTTATGTTCTTGCATCGAGTAGAATTACCCCCTGCCTTTATAATTAGCAAAGGGTAAAACCCTC
>CAYMLA010000176.1:0-5910 GCA_964390785.1 uncultured Bdellovibrionales bacterium
GAGCATACGCTTTGTTCTTTCTTTTATTTTACTTCAAAGAAAAGACATTCCAAAATTTTTTTTAAAGAATCTTCAATCATTTTAAATGTTTAATTTTTTGAATAACATTTAAACAATTCTATTATCAAATTCAATAGAGGTCTGTTTTAGAAAAAAAATGGACTTAAGGTGGATCGGTTTGAATTAAAAAACAAAAAACAGTTTGTGCATTGCGAAAAATAAATTGATTGAAGTGTCTATGACTTTGTCAAAAAACAGCCATTTTTTTCGTTGGCTTCGCTCAAATCTTAATGCTGACTAATCTCTTCAATCACAGAATGAATTCGTCGAATTCTTGCTTTTTCATCGTAAGAAATGGGGGGAGCAACACGTTCGGCACAATCAGGAATCCCACAAGTTTCACAGGTTGCAGAAACTTGTCTCCAGTTAATGACAGGGTCTTTCCAAAATTTTATTTTTTCTTTCACTTTGTCATTTAACAAAATACCAATATTAACACTTGCCTTTACCGCATTATCCGATTCAGAGGAAAACGCAATTGACAAAAGAAGGTATTCATTTTGAGTTTTCCAATAGCTAGAACGTTGAATATCAACCATAATAGGTTCGTTTGATGTGGCCATTTTGCTAAGCAATTTTACAGCAACCCATCGACGACAATAATGCTCTCCATTTTTTACTCCATGAGGAGAATGAAGCTCGGCTAAATGAAGTTCTTTTTCCATATAATAATTTTGTTCTTTAGGTTCAAAATGAACACGAAAGCCTCGTCGACGGCCTGCTCGAACGACCAAAAGAAAATTTGATCAATTTCAAAAAAAGTGGGGAGCATTTGAGTTAGTCTTAATGCAAAACCTTCAAATGTTCCGGGATACTCTTGAGACCATTGTGTAAATTCATTTTGATTCCATTTGTCTTGATTAAAAAAATCTTTTAAACGTTCAAGAAAAATGTCTTTAGGAATAAGTAATGCCGTTGCAAAATATCCCGCTTTAAAATGATTGTAAAGCTGATCAAAAGAGTCCAGTTTAGCGTTATGTGAAAAGGGGACGCGCTCATCAAAGCCTAAATAATTCAGAGCAATTTCTCGACTTAAAAGAAAAACCATTTCCCTTTGGCTAATTATGCTATTCAGATATAATCGTTTGCCTTTGTTTGAAGTATAAAAATAATGTAAATCATGAATTTCTTTTGAAAACTGACTAAAGTCAGTCACAATTATTTTATAATTGTAGTTTTTTTCTAAAAAAAATTTTAAATGATCAGAATTAAAAAAATTGACGCGTTCTTTATTGTTTTGAGAAAGACCAAATTCTTTATTAAACTCAACAACTTTTTCTTCTAAATCAGGAAAATAATTGTTTTGTTTATCTGTTAACGCTCTCAGTGTGGCAAAAAAGAAATCTTCAACTTGAATTTTATGATTGCGTGCTAATTCAAGAAAAGTCCCCATTAAAGTGCTAAAAGCGGTTGGATTATCACCGAGTAATTCAAACAAAGATTGAGCTGGAATTCCAAAAACTTCAAAAGGGAGTTCTTTAAAAACATTGTTTTCTAAAACTCGAGAAAGGCTTTTTAGTTCATCAGAGAGTTTAAGTGAAATAAGCTCATCATAGCTTACACCAAGAGATTTTGCCAATTGAATGATTTTCTCGCTCTTTGGATATTTTTTTCCTTTTTCAATTTCATTAATATAAGAGGGAGAAAGTCCAGATTGAAGACTTAATTGTTTAAGAGATAACCCTTTGTTTTGTCTTAAAGTTCGTAATTTAAGTCCAAAAATAAAACGAAGCGTTTCTTGATCTAAAAACATTGAACGACTCTCCCACAAAATAGATCTTTTAAGCACTTCTTACACCATAATTTTGATGAAAATTCTAGTAAAAACATAATTTTAAAGAAGACCTACAATCCTTGGTCATAACGCGAAGCTTCGCTAATTGTTAATTTTACTTAAACAGCGAATTTTCGCTTGAAATCTAGGCTATCTATAGTAAAATGTTTTTATTTCGTTTGATTTGCATTTGTTTGCATACTTATTAAACAAAGCTTGTTACGAAATAATCTAATGATGGGGGATTGGGGGCTTATTTTTTTGGCAGCATTCAATCTTTCTCTCAAAAAATGGAAGGGGAACAGGATGGAATTAAAACTACAAACAAGTTGGGAAAAAGATTCAGGTATTTTGAATGTTTATGACGAAGAAGCCCTTTGCTCTTCATTGCAAGCTAAAGCTCGTTTAAACAGGAGAAAACTGTCTTACACTAAAAATTACGGATTGCGTAATGAAAATTACAACCCCGAGTTTGATGCTTTGTATATTGATTTGGGAATGAGCGTTGTTTCCGATTTTTCAGCGTCTTGTTAAAAATGGATGACTAACAAAAACAACTCGCCAGATAATTGAACTCTAAATATATCCGTAACGGATATATATTAAATAAACTCTTTTGCCGTTCAACAGAGACCGCATAAAAATAAATGAAAATTTATCAATAATGTCCTTTGGCAAAATACGTTTTGCATTGGAATTTTATTTTTTCTCATTTACACTACCTCACATTGTATTAATTTAATTTTTATAACGATGAATGGCTGCCGCAAAATTCAGCCACTCATTAATTAATTTCATGAGGAGAGTGAAATGAATCTTTTTTCTGATCGAATTTCTCAAATTGGAAGTGAAAACGCTTTTAAACTCGGAGCCAATATCAGAGAGTGTGAGTCACGAGGACAAAAAATCATTAAATTTAATTTAGGTGAGCCTGATTTTGACACAGCCGAACATATTTGTCAGGCTGCTGCTGATGAATTGTTTAAAGGCAATACTCACTATTGCCCTCCAGCAGGCCTTCCTCATTTTAGAGAAACCCTTGCGCAACATGTTTCACAAACTCGCGGAATTCCAGTTAAACCTGAACAAGTGGTTGTTTTTAGCGGAGGAAAACCTCCCATTAGTTACTCGTTAATGAGTTATGTTAATCCAGGGGATGAAGTGATTTATCCAAGTCCGGGATTTCCAATTTATGAAAGTTGGATCACATATATAGGAGCAAAACCTGTCCCTTTACATCTTGATGAAAACAAAGGATTTCGTTTTACAGCCGAAGAATTAGAAAAATTAATCACTGATAAAACAAAACTCATATTTATTAATTCTCCTTCTAATCCAACAGGTGGGGTTTTATCAGATGATGATCTTGATCGTATTGCTCAAGTGATTCGTGAAAAATGTTCTCCAAATATTCGTATTTATTCAGATGAAATTTATGAACATATTCTTTTTGATGGAGAAAAGCATCAAAGCATCGCTTCACGTCCTGGATTACAAGAAAAAACTATTCTTGTGAGTGGACATTCAAAAAGTTTTGCAATGACGGGTTGGCGTCTCGGATTTGCTGTTCTTCCTACCATTGAAGAAGCCGTTACTTTTACAAATCTTAATATTAACATTACATCCTGTACTCCGCCATTTATTCAAGAAGCTGGAAAAGTAGCCTTTGAAAGCCCAAAAACAAAACCCATTTTAGAAAAAATGGTTGCTCAATTTCAAGAGCGCAGAGACTTTGCTGTGCCTGCCTTAAACGACGTAGATGGAATTACATGCGCTATGCCCAAAGGGGCTTTTTATGTTTTTCCAAATATTTCTGGACTCTGTGAAAACCTTGGCGTCTTTGAAGCCTTTCAACAGCTTCCCAAAGAAATTCAAATTAAATCGAGTCCATCTAAATTAGTACAAATGTTCTTACTCTATCACTATTCTGTTGCAACAATGGATCGAAAGTCCTTTGGTCGAATTGGAGCCGATGATTTTCATTTTCTTCGTTTATCAACGGCAACAAGTCTAGAGTCTATAAAATTGGGTCTAGAACAAATCAAAAGAGCTTCAAAAGATAAGGACGGATTTGCCCGTTATATTTCAAATGGTAAAAACTTATTTTAAAACAACTTTAGAAACAACTTTAGGAGGACTTTATGTCAATAAATACTTTAATTGAAAAATCAAAATTAAACTTTTCCGCTCGACGAGCTCAGTGCTTTGATATCACACAACATTTAAATGATAAAAAACTTAAAGCAGAATCTTCAGTTTATGAAGCCTTAGATAAGCATTTTACCATTTATCGTGCGTTATGTTCTGTTTTGTTTAATTTTGTTCCCAAATCAGGTCATCCCGGTGGAAGTATTTCCTCAGGCGCAATTGTTCATAGTCTTTTATTTGAAACAATGGCTTATGATTTTAATCAACCTGACAATAAAATCAATGATATGTTAACCTACGCCGCTGGCCATAAGGCTCTAGGACTTTATGGTGCATGGGCTTTGCGTAATGAAATCGCTCGCATTAAGCAATCAGGACAATTGCCTGATTTAAAATATCAATTGCGATTAGAAGATTTGCTTGGTTTTCGAAGAAATCCAACCACTGACACGCCCTTGTTTAAAAAATTTCAAAGCAAATGTTTAGATGGACACCCAACTCCATTAGTTCCCCATGTTCGATTGGCTACTGGAGCCAGTGGCGTTGGAGTGACAACAGGGGTTGGATTGGCCTTTGGTCCTTTGGATCTTTATGGTGATAATGCTCCTATTTCTCATTTACTGGAAGGGGAGTGTGGAATGACTCCCGGTCGAGTGATGGAAGCAATGGCTGCTGCAGGGTCTGCACAAATGAAAAATTTAGTCATGCATGTGGATTGGAACCAATCGTCGATTGATTCTGATATTGTTTGTCGAGATGGAGATACTCCTGGAGATTATGTTCAATGGAATCCCGCTGAATTGTCTTATCTTAATGATTGGAATGTGATTTGGGTGCCAGATGGATTTAATTTTGAACAAATCATTGCGGCTCAAAAGTTAGCTCTTTCCATTGAAAACAAACAACCCACAACAATCGTGTATCGCACAACAAAAGGCTGGAAGTATGGCATTGAAGGGAAAGGATCGCATGGAGCTGGA
Source organism: uncultured Bdellovibrionales bacterium (assembly GCA_964390785.1). Taxonomy (GTDB): domain Bacteria; phylum Bdellovibrionota; class Bdellovibrionia; order Bdellovibrionales; family CAYMLA01; genus CAYMLA01. The sequence continues at coordinate 4,963 of CAYMLA010000176.1, forward strand.
CATGATTTTTGTTCTGATGCCTATTATGAGTCTTTGCGTGAAACAGAAGAATTATTTAAAGTAAAATTTCCTCGTTTTTCCGGCTCAAAAACTCCTGAGCTGATTGAACAAAACTATTATGATAGCTTAATGGTGATTCGAAAGATTTATGAACAAAACGCTGAAATGACAACTGTTCTAGCTAATGGATTGGACAAAGCAAATAAAAAATTACATCTTTTGAATCGAAAACCTCGAACTCAAAAACCAGACTTATCTCGACTCTATAATAATGCTGAATTAAATGCCGATACCACACCAAAAGAGTTGCAATTAGAAATTGGAAGTGACGTCACAACAAGAGCAGCTCTTGGCGATGCCTTAGGTTTTCTGAATAGAACCACTCAAGGAGCCCTTATTGGATCAGCGGCTGATTTATTTGGTTCAACCAGCATTTCAAATTTAGCCAAAGGGATGACAACAGGTTATTTTAACTTTGAAAACAATCCTGAGGCTCGTTTGCTTCGAATCGGTGGAATTTGTGAAGATGCCATGGGAGGTTTTATGGCTGGCTTATCGACTTATGGTGAGCATATTGGAGTGGCCTCAAGCTATGGAGCTTTTATTGCGTCAATGCAACATGTTGCTGCCAAACTTCATTCCATTGGACAAGAAACTCGTATGCATTGGTATGGCGATTCCATGAATCCATTTATTCTTGTTTGTGCTCATGCCGGACCTAAAACAGGGGAGGATGGACCGACTCATGCTGACCCTCAACCGCTTCAACTTTTACAAGAAAACTTTCCTAAAGGCTTTATGATCACTTTAACGCCTTGGGATACTCAAGAAATTTGGCCTCTTTTAATTACCGCTCTTAAGGCTCGTCCTGCAGTCATTGCTCCATTTGTTACTCGACCTGCTGATAAAGTTATTGATCGAAAAGCCTTACGACTTCCACCGGCTTCT
>CAYMLA010000177.1:0-4305 GCA_964390785.1 uncultured Bdellovibrionales bacterium
TCTGAGTTTACGCCTTGAGACTTCCCTTTTTCGTCATAAATATAAAAACCACGGCCACCTTTTTTTCCTAACAATTGACTTTTTTCTAAATCACCTGCTGCATCTGCAATTTCAACTCTCTCACCAAACGATTTTTTGAAAATTTTTAAAACCTTCAAACACACATCAATTCCAACTTCATCCATCAAAGCACAAGGCCCCATCGGCATACCAAATTTTTTGACATAAAAATCATCGAGTTTTTTAACTTCCATCCCATCAGTAAGTAAAAATAAAGTTTCTGCCAAATAGGGAAGAAGCAATCGATTAACCAAAAAACCAGGACCGTCTTTAACTACAACTGGAATTTTGCCTAATTTTTTTGACAACTCAACAATAGTAACCACCGTTTCATCACTTGTTTTTTCACCACGAATCACTTCAATCAGAGGCATTTTATCAACAGGATTAAAAAAATGCATTCCAATAAATTTTTCTGGTCGAGGATAACTTTTAGCCATCTCAGTCACGCTCAATGACGACGTATTAGAGGCAACAATACAATTTTCTTTACAATATTGAGAAAGCTCTGCAAAAACAGATTTTTTTATCTCCATGTCCTCAACAATGGCTTCAATCACTAAATCAACACGACCAAATCCTTCATATCCAGTCCCCCCACTGATTCGATCCATTTTTTGTTCACATTCAAAACGTGTCAATTGACGTTTTTTTTGTTTTTTTCCCCAAATTTTTGAGGCCGCCTTTAAACCTAAAGCGATTGCGTTCGTATGAATGTCTTTCAGCCGAACAACTAATCCTTTATCCGCAGACAAATAAGCAATGCCTCCCCCCATCGTTCCTGCCCCTAAAACACCAACATGCTGAATCGCAGAGGCTTTAACATCAGCACCAGAAACTCCGGATGCTTTTTTCACCGCTTCCATCATATAATAGAGCTTAATCAGATTTTTGCTTGCCTCAGTAGTGACCACATCACAAAAGCCTTTTTCTTCAATTTGCAATGCTTTATTGCGATCACTCATTTTAAATGTTTTTTTGACCACCTCAAGCGCTTTTAATGGAGCCGGATAATGCCCATGTGTTTGCTTTAAAACCATTTTTCGAGCTTGACTAAAAACCACATTTTTTCCAATAATCGACTCTAAAAAACAATCCATTTTCTTTTTAGGTTGAAAAGCTTTTTTTCGCTTTTTTGAACCTTGTTGAATCAGTTCTTTGGCTTTTTGTAAGGCGGAATCAAGCAGTAAAGAAGAATGAACTCTTTCGTCAATTAAACCCAACTTTAAAGCCTTTCGACTATCCACTGTTTTACCAGCTAAAATAATATCCAAAGCCGCTTGCAAACCAATTATACGAGGAAGCCGCACACAGCCTCCAAATCCTGGAATCAATCCCAATTGCACTTCAGGAAGACCAATTCGAGTCTTTGGATTTTCTGTCGCAATTCGATAATCACAAGCCAAAACCATTTCACATCCACCCCCAACACAAGCCCCATCGATAGCAGCAATAACCGGAATGGACAGATCTTCAATGCGATTCATTATGGTTTGTCCCCATGTGACTGCTTTTTGAAAATCTTCAATTTTTTGTAAAGATTTGATTTTATCAATATCAGCTCCAGCAATAAAATGAGCTGGCTTTCCAGAACATAAAATAAGAGCCTTATAAGACGATTTAGAAACTTCATCTAAAATTTCACCAAAACGAGTTAAAGTGTCATCATTGATCTTATTTACTTTTTCACCGACTAAATCCCATTCGATAAGAGCAATTTCTGAATCCTGTTGAATTAATTTAATGCTGTCTTGCGTACTCATTATTATGCCTCACTTTCTAAAATAATTGCTCCACCTTGACCGCCTCCAATACAAAGAGTAGCCAAACCTGTTTGAACGCCTCGTCGCTTCATTTCTTTCATTAACGTTAATACAATTCGTACACCCGTTGCTCCTACGGGATGCCCCAAAGCAATGGCTCCACCATTAACATTAAGTCTGTCCATTGGAATTTCTCCCATTGCTTGTGTTAACCCAAATTTTTCTTTACAAAATTGTTCACTTTCCATTGCACGCAAACAAGACAAGGCCTGAACAGCAAAGGCTTCGTTGAGTTCAAAAAGCTCAATATCACTTAATTTCATATTTAATCGTTTCAATAATTTTGCCGTTGAATAGACTGGCCCTAATCCCATCCTCTCCGGTTCTAAGGCAGCAAAAGCATACCCTTTAATAGACACAAGAGGCTTATATCCCAAAGCTTCTGCTTTTTCTCGAGTCATTAACAGCACCATTCCTGCCCCATCGGTAATTGGACAAGAATTACCTGGTGTCACCGTTCCTGTTTTTTTATCAAAAAAAGGACGAAGTTTTTGCAAAGCCTCAACTGTTTGATTCGCTCGAGGGCCAAAATCTTGTTCAATCACATTTTTAAAATCAGGTGGTTCATAAACAGGCGTGATTTCTTCTCCCATGCGGCCTTCTGCAATAGCCTTAGAAGCCAATAAATGACTTCTAACTGCAAACTCATCTTGTTCTTTTCTTGAAATTTTAAACTCTTTTGCTAAAATTTCAGCCGTTTTACCCATATTGATTCCAACAAAAGGATCTGTTAATCCCTCCATCAAGGACACTCTTGGTTTTAAATGTTTGAGCTTAATTTTTCCTAGAATTTTCAACTTTTGTCCCATTGTTTTTGCAGCAAAAAGCTGTGCAAAAATATCTCTAAATTCATCATGAAACAAAAGAGGAATATGAGTCATGCTCTCCGTTCCTCCAGAAACAATCACATCAGCCGAGCCCGCTTTTATTCTATCGTAACCAATAGCAATGCTTTCAAGAGATGAAGCACAATTGCGATGACAAGTAAATGCCGAAGTAGAAACAGGAAATCCTGCGCCCAAAGCAACAACTCGACCCATATTAATTTTATCAGAAGGATTTTCAACGTTTCCAACAATCACTTCATCAACAAGGGATTGGTCTAAATTTGTTCGAGCCACCAACTCTTTAAGGGCTGTTTTTCCTAAATCTGCGGCTAAAACATTTTTTAACTTCGTCCCCGCCTTTGCAAACGGCGTACGAATACCATCAATAATGACTACATCTCGTGGGTTTTTCATAATCAATCTCCTTGAATCGAATTTCTGCTTTACAGTCCTCATGACTTTCTATATCGTGATATAAAATTTAACTTAAAAAGTTTGTTTTTTAAAGCAAATTTTTTATTAAACCAAATATTAATGTTTCGTCTGATCACGTTATCAGTTATCAGTTATCAGTTATCAAAAGAAAAAGAAATTAATAACTAGGTGCTGTTGCACAATAATGAGATTTGAGCGAAGCTAATGAAAAAGTTGGCATGTTCTGCAGCATACCTTAGTGGCTGTTGCAGCAGCCACTATTGAATGAAGTGGACTCCACATTATGAATAAAGACAAAGCCCTCCTTATTGGAATTGCATTAAAACCCAAAAAGCTTCCTGAAGTTAAAGAAGATCTTCTTGAAATTGAAGAGCTTGTTGATGCCTGTGGAGGTGAAGTGGTTGGTGTCTTTACACAGATTCTAACTCAATACAACTCATCTACTCTTATTGGCTCTGGAAAAGTTTTAGAAATCAAAGAAGCTCTTGAACAAACAAAAGCACAATTGGTTATTTTTGATCATCTTTTAAGTGGAATACAAACACGAAACTTAGAGAAAATTTTAAATGTTCGTGTGCTTGATCGCAATCAATTGATTCTCGATATTTTTGCCCTCAGAGCACGCAGTTTCGAAGGAAAACTTCAAGTTGAACTGGCACAAAAACTTGATCAACTCCCTCGAATGGTCAACGCATGGATGGGAAGCCTTTCGCGACTTGGCGCAGGGATTGGAACACGTGGCCCAGGAGAAAAAGCCATCGAAATTGATCGAAGACGAATTCGTGAGCAAGTGGCTCAAATTAAAAAAAAATTAAACTCCGTTAAAAAAAACAGACAGGTTCAACGTGCCTCAAGAAAACAAAATCAAGTCCCCAGTTTTTCTCTTGTTGGATACACAAACTCTGGAAAAAGCACTTTGCTCAATTTGCTCACTCACTCCAATGTTGACACAAAAGATCAAGTCTTTGCCACTCTCGATCCAACAACACGCCAATGCAAACTCAATTCTGATCAAAAAATTGTTATCACAGACACGGTTGGATTTATTAGAAATCTTCCCCCACAACTCATTGAAGCTTTCAAGGCCACTCTGGAAGAATCAGCAGAAGCCGACATTTTGCTTCACGTGACTGCATGCCCGAGAGCGCATCCATCTCTGC
>CAYMLA010000177.1:4315-5897 GCA_964390785.1 uncultured Bdellovibrionales bacterium
TTTTGCTTCACGTCATTGATTCGTCTAGTGGACTTGTTGAAAAACAAATCAGTACCGTCCAAAAGCTTATTTCAGAATTTGGTTGGGAAAAAAAGCCCCTTCTCTATGTCTTTAATAAAATTGACCTCACCGCAAAACAAAAAATTTCCTTCGGATCTTACTGTCCAAGAGTCTACATCAGCGCTCGAACCGGAGAAGGAATAGACAAGCTCAAACAGCAAATGCTTAATGAAATTCAAAAATTACAACTCACTTTAGAATTGTATTTCAATCATGAAAATCAAAAACTCATTTATGAACTCGATCGAGACGGAGTGATTGTAAAAAGAGAAGTCGGTTCTCAAGGCACCCTCTGTATTGCTCGGGTTCCACAAAAACACATTGAAAAATGGAAACTTTATTCTGTAACAGATGAAAAACAATAAAAAAAAGCGCCCCACTCATTAAACAGGCGCGCCTCAAATCTGATTACTTTGCAACAGCCACAAATATAAAGAGGCTGTTGCTTCTATGAACTTTCATCAATAGTCGTTAAATCATTAAATTAAAAGACTAAAATCCAATCGACCCTGAACCCGAACCAGACTGCCCCTGACCAGGAATAATTGTAGAATTTCCAACCGTTGCATTTCCAGCAGGTATAATGTCTGAACTTTCACTTGGACTCGCTGCACCTGGACTATTGTTTGTTGTTGTGGGTTGAGTGTTCTCGACTTCTGCTGGAGCCATTTGAACATTATCAATGAAACCAAGATGAGGGAGACACCAAACGATAAGCTGTGCTCTTGACTTAACACTCATCTTTTTGTAAATGTTTGTTAAATGAAACTTAACTGTTTTCTCTGTAACAAACAATTGGTTTGCAACTTCCTTGTTAGAAAGTCCTTTTGAAACTAATTCTGCGACTTCAGCTTCTCGATTCGAAAGACCTTTTTGTATCAGGACATCTCTGAGCATCCTTGCTCCCTCCCCTTTAAGTTAATAAAGTTAATAAACATTTCGTTCTTTGTTGTTTAAACTCGATTTAAGTTCTTACCAACCAACGCGACCACCTGTATAAAAGTCTTACAGTTTTTTTTTCATTTCGCAACCATTTCGAACTAAATTTTTTTAAAACTAGACCGATGAGTCATAATAAAAAGCACAATCAAATATCAAAGGAGCACTCCATGTTTAAACCAGAAACTAAATTTTTAGTCGTCGATGATTTCTCAACTATGCGAAAAATCATAAAAAAAGTCCTTTCCGAAATCGGATATAAAAATGTCACTGAAGCCGACGATGGAAAAACAGCCTATCCTTTACTCGAATCCGCTCATCAATCTGGTGAACCTTTTGAATTTGTTATTTCTGACTGGAATATGCCAGAAGTAACAGGAATACAGCTTTTAAAAAATTGCAGAAGCAACCCCCATCTGGCTTCAATTCCTTTTATGCTAGTTACCGCAGAAAGCGAACAAAAAAACATTGTCGAAGCCGCTCAAGCAGGAGTTTCAGATTATGTTGTCAAGCCCTTTAATGCCGCAACACTAAAAGAAAAACTGGAACGTGTTTACAAAAAAGTAAGCCAACAAAAAGCCGC
>CAYMLA010000178.1:0-1598 GCA_964390785.1 uncultured Bdellovibrionales bacterium
TGAGAACTGAAGACTGAAATCTGTAGGCTGCGGACGAAGTCCGCTCTATGTTTATCAATGACTGGAGTCAAGTGCATAGTGGCTGCTGCGAAATCAGAATCGTGATTATTACGAAATAATCAAAATAAAAATAGAACGAGTAAATTATCTTGTTAGATTATTTGTTGAGGACATACCGAAGTAATTTAATACATCGACATCACAGATGATGGACTGGTGATTCCAGTTAGTAATAAAAAGTCCTTCAGGACTACGCGCTCTACTTAAAGCAACATAGGCCTGGCCTGGATCCCAAAGTCCGTTTAAGCTGACCTGCACACGATCAATGCTAGCCCCCTGAGCCTTGTGAATAGTTGTAGCCCATCCAAGATTTAAAGGGAAGTTCATGACAACACAAATTGGTTCACCGTCACCATTGAGTATGTTAAATTGATCTTTTTCAATCTCCACTGTACGTCCTGACAAGAGTTCGACACAAATACATGAGTCATTCATTTTTTTTACATGACCAAGACTGCCATTGACATACCATTCGTTGGGATGATTCTTTCGAATCATGACAAGAGCGCCCTTTTTTAAGCAAAGGCTGGCAGGAAGTGGCGAATAGTTTAATGCCGTATGCACATTTAGAGAAGTCTTGCGAGTGAAGTGAATTTCAGTATCATAGATTTGAGCTTTCCCCGGAAGTCGCTCTAACATTTGTTGATTGTAACGTTCAACTTCGTTCTTTCGTGGAAAAAGTACAGTGCCATCGAAGGTATTATCTAATTGAACGCAACGATCATCTAAAAATGTGGTGACATCTTTGTCACAAATGCCAAAGCGCACTTTGTTTAGTATCTTTAAAAACTCCAAGTGCTCGGTGCGGTGGCTTTTTTGGAGGGTGACAGTGGAAAATTGACAGCTTTTCCAAAGTGGGTCTTTAAACAACCAAGGACGATTTTTGTTAAAGCGATCAACCGAAGGAAGTTGGAAAAAATCACCGACGGTAATAATCTTTAAACCTCCAAAGGGGCATTCTTCTTCACGGGAAAAGCGAGCCACTTTTTCAGCGGCGGTGAAAACATCGGGATGGATCATCGAAATTTCATCGATTATAATTTCGTCAGCTTTTTTTAAACGTTGAACCACTCTTCGATCTTTAAGAGCTTTTTCAACAGTTTTATTGATTCCATTTTCAAGAATACCTAAGCCAAAAAAACTATGAACTGTTCGACCTCCAATAAGGACGGCTGCCGCTCCTGTGCTTGCTAAAACGCTTGGTCGTAAGATGCACTTGCGTAAGTGTTCACGAATAACAAAACTCTTTCCAGTGCCAGCAGAGCCCGTGAGAAAAACATTTTTGTTCGAGTTTAATACGCGTAAAGCTTCTTTTTGCTCTAAACTAGGCTCTGGAAAAGCGATTTTTGTTTTGGTTTTGTTTTCGTGTATCATGTTACATCAAAGCCTATTCAATAGTGGCTGCTGCAAAACAGCCAACTTTTTCGCCAATCAATGGCTAACTGAAAATAGACTATAAAATTAACAGATTTAAGTCCAGTATAACTTGAATATATCCTTAATTTTTAGAATTAAGGTTCAAATTTTCTTGTCATGCT
>CAYMLA010000178.1:1608-5862 GCA_964390785.1 uncultured Bdellovibrionales bacterium
CTGTCGTCATAGAGCTTGGTGCCGGTCACGGCGCTGGCCGTCTGTCTTTGTGGATTTGAGATAAAAATTTTTGTGTGCAGTCAAATAAAGTTTTTTTGGAGAAGTAAGATATGTTGTTACAAGGGAATTTACAAATGGTCTTTGATGCTTTGTATATGATGGGAGTTATTGATCCCGTTTTAAAAATGGATTGGAAAACAGCTTATTTGGATTTGCCGATTCATTATCATCAAGTTGAGCAAGCTGTTACAATTGCAAACCAGCATCAAGCAACAATAGATGAGTTGATTTTTGAGTTGTCTAAATTTGATGAAAAAAGCTTAAGTTTTTTGGCCATGGAGGTGGCGCGTGAATTTTCAGACTTTCATTCTTGCAAACAAGTGCATTAAATTGTCCTTGTCTTTTATTGTTCTTTCGGTCTTTTTTGTAAGCCTTGCGTTTGCATGGGAAATTGATTTATCCAGAAGACAAAAACAAATGAGGGATCGTGGATTAGCGACAGAAACTCTTCCAGGAAAAGACCCAAGTTTTTTTGAGCAATTTTTAAAAATTGGTCCAAGTCGTAATCACGAAATAGTGATTTTAAATACAGATGAAGGATTTATTCCAAGTACAATTAGGCTCGTCAAAGGACAGTCATATGTGATTCATGTCGTTAATATTAATGATAAGAATAAGAATATTAGTTTTGTTTTAAATGCTTTTTCTGAACATCATGCAACATTTTATGGTCGACAAAAATCATTTAAAATACAGCCTCAGAAAGAAGGTGTTTATTCATATCAATGTCCTGAAACTTCTGTTGAGGGGAGAGTTGTTGTTATTTCAGATGAATCTGATCGAATGCCTGCAAGTAAGGATTGAGGCATGAATAAAGATAGAAAAGGTGTATTTGAATCAGCCATTGAAAATTTTTTAGGTCCGATTCTTCCTTTTTTAAAAGATAATCAAATCAGTGAAATTCTTATTAATAGTGCCTCTGAGATTTTTGTTGAAAAAGCAGGGAAACTTTATCGAACAAAGGCTCAATTTGAGGATGAAGATTCTTTACGAGCTGCTGTTAATAATATTGCTCAGAGTGTGGGACGTCGAATTGATTATGATCATCCCCGTTTGGATGCTCGACTTCCAGACGGCTCACGAATTGCTGCGGTTATTCCCCCTTGTGCGCGGAAGGGGACAGCAGTAAGTATCAGAAAATTTACAAACAATGATATTAGCTTTAAAGATTATATTCAGTCAGAAGCAATCACTCAGGATGTGGCTCAGTTTTTAGATATTTGTATGTTTCTTGGGAAAAATATTCTTTTGAGTGGCGGAACGGGATCGGGTAAAACAACTCTTCTTGGTTTACTTTGCTCTCGAATTCCTAAAGGACAGAGAGTGATTGTAATAGAAGATTCATCAGAGTTAAGTATCAACTATGATCATATTTTAATGTTTGAAACGCGTATGGCAGATCAGTCAGGGAAAGGTGAAGTGTCGATTCGTGATTTATTGGTGAGTAGTCTTCGGTTAAGACCGGATAGAATTATAGTTGGTGAGGTTCGCGGAGGGGAAGCATTGGAATTAATTAATGCAATGAATACGGGGCATAAAGGATGTATGGGAACCATACATTCAAATTCACCAAATGATAGTCTTGTGCGCTTGGAAGCTCTCGCTCAAGGAGGTTTTTCAAATATTAGCGAAAAAGCATTAAAACTACAGATTAGTTCTGCGATTGATCTTGTTGTTCAAATTTCTCGACTCTCTGATGGATCAAGACGAGTTACAGGCGTTGAAGAGGTTTTAAATTTAAATTCAGACGGAACTTATCAATTAAATCCTTTATTTCGTTTAAGTCGATTGCAACGATCAAACGATGGAAAGCTTGCAGGACGACTTTGTGCAGTTGGTCATTTGCCTAGTTTTATTGAAGAAATCGAAGATAATCGTCTTCCTTTTGGGCGAAATAAGTTCTCTGTTTCAGATTGATTTTAGGTTTTTTCTTGTGCAGACTTGGCCGCATCACGAAATAACGCAACAAGCAACTTCTTATTTTCATTTATAAATCAGTAAAGCTCAGTTAATAAACAACCTGTTGTTTATTAATATAGATTTATTTGCGATTTGCGCAAGTACGTCGCAGTGAGATTTGAGCGAAGCCAACGAAAAAGTTGGCTGTTTTGCAGCTTGCCTAAGTGGCTGCTGCAAAATAGTCAAATTTGAGGCGCGCGAGTTCAAATCGAACGAGTCGTACATTAAGTACGTCGCAGTGAGATTTGAGCGAAGCCAACGAAAAAGTTGGCTGTTTTGCAGCAGCCACTAGTAGAGGGAAGAAACGTGTTCTTTAGTTGTAAAATAAGTAATTCTATTTTGAATTACCTTGAACAAGAAGGTGAGGATATTCAGTTCATCTATGATGATGTGTCTTTGCCTCATGAGTTTTTAAGGGATACGTCTTATTGGCTTCCTGCAGAACAAATGGAACAGTTTTTGTTAAAATGTGAATTGTTTTTTGAAAATAAAACAGAAGTAGAACCGAGTTTTTCTCTTCTTAAAGAGGTTGGTCAGAGTTGCTATAAATCAAGGTCTTGGGGTGTTCTTGATTCTGTTTTAAGAATGGTTCAAAATCCTCAGGATATCTTGACTCAACCCTCTCGATTTTTTTCTTATTTTATATCTCCCGAACCACCTATTCTTGTTTTGGAAAGAGAACAGAATCGATTTTCATGTGAACTTCCCATATCGTCTGAGCAGTACCCTCATGTTACAAAGTATTTAGCTTATTCATTTGAGGCTATACCAGGTTATGTGGGTAAGCCTTTTGCTCACTCAACATGGCAAGGATCGGTTTTTACTATTCAGTGGACGAATGAACAGGAGAATTTATTTCAAGAATCTGAATTACAATCTCAATTGAGTCCACAATTGATGCAATCAATTGTTGATTCATTAGAGAGTGGACAAAAACGATTAGAAGATAAAAATAGGCAGTTGGTAGAAAAAAATGCGGAATTAGAGCAAGCGCAAAAAAGAATTAGTGAACTTTATAATCTTCAATTGGATGTTGAAAAGAACAAAGCAAAAAAACAATTAGCACATGACGTTTTGTCTAAACTCAATTTTCCTTTAGGTAAGGTTTCTCAGAATTTAATGAGAATTCAAGATTATATGGTTAGGGCAAGTCAATTAGTACAGATTTTATCCAATGAATCAAAATCAAAAAATCAGGTGACTAATGTGTTGAAAAAAGTGGACTGGGATAGAATCTATGTGCAATTTCCATTTTTAATTCAAGATTGTAATCAAAATATTAGACAAGTTCGATTGTTTTTAAAAGAACTCAAATCTCTTGTTGAGCTGAGTCAAGAAGAAAAAATGACTCAAAACAATGAAGAACAAGCTTTCGATGTCAATAATTCTTGTTCGACATTGGATGTTTAAATGTTATATATATAAGTGGCTGTTTTGCAACAGTCACTAGATAAGTGATCATATTTACGTTTATTATTAATAAATAAACATTTTTTTGAAAGGAGATATTTATGTCTGAAATTATTGATGTTCATGCGAGGCAAATTATTGATAGTCGTGGAAATCCGACAGTAGAGGTTGATGTCACAACGATAAATGGACTTATGGGAAGAGCTGCTGTTCCATCAGGAGCTTCAACTGGTGCTCACGAGGCTCATGAACTAAGGGATGGAGATAAAAATTTTTTTCATGGTAAAAGTGTAATGAAAGTGGTTCACCATGTGAATGAAAAGATTGCTCCAGAGTTATCAGGGATGGACGTCACTCAACAAGTGATGATTGATCGTTTTTTATGTGAATTGGATGGGTCAGAAAATAAATCTAATTTAGGAGCCAATGCTATTTTGGGTGTGTCTTTAGCTTGTGCAAAGGCTGCCGCAGAAGAGGTGGGGTTGCCGTTGTATCAATATGTAGGAGGGACTTCAGCGCATCGTCTTCCTGTGCCCCTAATGAATGTACTTAATGGAGGAGCTCATGCAGACAATGGATTAGATGTCCAAGAGTTTATGATTGTGCCTGTCTGTGGAGGACGATTTTCTGAGTCATTAAGAGCTGGGTGTGAGATTTTTGCGGTTCTTAAAAAGATATTGAACGAAAAAGGAATGTCTACAGGAATAGGAGATGAAGGCGGTTTCGCTCCTCGTTTAGAAACAAATGAACAAGCGCTTGAGTTTTTATCTAGAGCTGTGGAAAAAGCAGGTTATAAACTTGGTGAAGACATCTTTTTTGCGCTTG
>CAYMLA010000179.1:0-880 GCA_964390785.1 uncultured Bdellovibrionales bacterium
GATTCAATAATGATATTTGAAATTAAGCTTTGAGTTCCTTCAATGATATTGATTGAAATTTGAATTTGTTTTATTTTGTCTTCTTTGAATGAAAGTTCAATTTTAGAATTGAGGTAACCATCTTGTTCATAGAGGCGTTTGATGTTTTCTCCACCCTCAATCACTTTTCTTTGGTTAAAGTAATCTTTTTCTGATACAAGAAGGGAATTTAAAATTTGAGAATCGCTAAAAAATGTATTTCCAGAAATTTGTATCGAAGAAATTGTTTTTAAAGGAATTCCTTTAACAAGAAAATCTTTTTTGTTTTTTTGATAGAGTAGAATGTTTTCATAGTTTTGAGTGGCCATTAATAATTTAATCAGTTCGTTGGCTTCTTTAAAAGTAGAATTGTTTTTGTATTTTATATTAACTTTAGATAGATCATTAGGCTGAATATTTTTAAATTCAATTTCACCGAGCGAAAAAGATAAGTTAAAAAGTAAAAAAGAAGTTGTTAAAAAAAATAATCTTAAAAGGTTAGGTTTGTAAATGTATTTCATTCAAATTCAACCTTATATTCGAGGTCTAGTCCAAATACATCAGGATTGTTAAAGTTATCCTGATTAAGATTGCTTGCTTCAGTATCTGCTCCTTCATATCTTAAAACACCTGAAAGATTTTGATTAATATTATACTGCAATCGAGCATCGTAAGTTGTGCCTTCACCAAATGTTCGACTTCCAGAAAAACCTAATTTTGGTGTGAGTTGACGACTGATTGTGATTTTAGGGACTGTGATGCTTTTGGTTTGATCCGTAGATTGATCATAAGTTTCATTATGAGTTGTGGAAAATTGAACGTCGACACCAAATCGTTCTTGAACCTCTTTGGGTCCGATGCG
>CAYMLA010000179.1:890-5853 GCA_964390785.1 uncultured Bdellovibrionales bacterium
TCGTTCTTGAATTTCTTTGTTTAATGGATTGTTAGAAAGGATTGCTGTGCCCAGTTGATAAGATGTCTGTTGCGCTTGATCTTTTGTGTCAAGTTGTTGATCAAGATTTTCAGAAGTAAGACCAAGAGCAAGAAGGGAAATAAGATCTTGTTGAGCCAGTGGTGGTTCACTTGAAATTTGAATTTGAGGCTTGTCAGAGTTGCCTTGTATGAGAAGAGAGATATCATATTTTTGAACTCTTGATTGAGCAGAAATATAAATTGAGGCGATGTTATTTTTTCCAGTAAAGTTTACATTCATAGAAATGACTTCAAAAATATGGTCTCTAAAGAGAATTTTGTCTCCTTTTTGGGCTTGAAGACGTCCATTAAAATAAGGATTTTCGATTGGTCCGAGGACTTTTAGCTGTCCTTTAAGACTTCCATTAAAAAGAGAATTTTTTATTACAAAACCATTAATAGGATTAAGAAGAAAATTAAGTTTAGCAGATGTAAAAGTTGGTTTAGATAACGAGTCGGGAAGAAAAGAGCTTGGTTTAATGGTTTTTGAATCACTAGAATCAGAAAAATTTTTTGTGATTAAATTTTTTGTTAAAGTGTATTGTCCAATGATGGAGTAAGGGAACTGATCACCAGAAATTTTTATATGACCTGATCCTGTTGAGTTAACTTGGTTAGGGAAATTTAGACTTACATTTTCAAAATGGCCTTTAATATCAATGGGAATATGATTAATTTTTGTATAATTAATGTTTCCTTCTGCCCAAAATGTGCCTCCTGCGAGATTTCCTTTAAATGAATTAATTAAAAGGCGTGATTGACTAAGTAAAATGTCTGTTTTGACATTTTCGAAAGCATGTGGAAAGTGATTGAGTTTAATATAGGCATTATCAAAGAAAATATTTCCTAATAATTCTGGTGAAAAGAAGTTTCCAGAAATTTTGCAAGACAAACTTGATGTTCCATTAATTTCTTCCAGAAAAGGAAGAAAAATTTGTAGAAGTTGAAGATTAGTTTTTCCTTTAATATTAATATTTAGCCTTTCTGATGTGAAATTATTTCCAGTAATAAAAAATTCAGAATCTGGTCCAGAAAAAATAAAATTGTTAATGTCAATAATTCCTTTATTTAAGGAAATAATAGAAGGGGAATCATTTTTTAAAATAGAAAGTCCTCGTTTTAAATAAGTATTATCAAATAAAATTTGTCCGTTTAATTGATTGATATCTCCATTTTTGTTTGAAAGCTTGATTGATGCATCAATATTACTATCATATTCTGATTGAACTTGTTCGTTTCCAAAAAGTGAAAGAACCTTTATGAAATTCCATTTTTGAGCGAGTAAACTGATTTCAATAGGCGAGGCCTTTTGCTGAAATGGAAATTGAAATACACCAATGATTTTGTTTTTAAAAAGTTGGAGGTCGCCGGAGATAGAGTTTTTGCTTAATTTTGCGTTGATATTTGAGTCATCAAAATGATTATCATTAACTGTAAGATTTCTTATTTTGGATTTAATTTCTAACTCAGGATGAATGATTGTTCCTGATAATTTTGTAAAAAGGTCTAGTCGTCCGCTGATTCTTTTTTGATCTGAAGAAACACGTTCAAAATCTTCAATAAAAATATTTTTTGAATGAGAGCTAATGTTAATATTGTGTTTGTCTGAAATATTTCCTTTGATAAAAAAAACAGATTTATTTTTTTTCAGATGAATATTATTTAAGTGGATTGCTCCAAAATTGGAGTTAACATTGGCTATGATTTTGTCGAAAGATTCATTAAAAATATGTCCGCGATAAAAAGTTGAATTTACTTTAAAGTTAAGTTTATTGATGTCAAGTGGAGTGTTTAATTTTACAAAAGCTTGTCCATTTCCTCCTACAGGAAAAGGAAGTTTAACATTTTTTGAAATAGATTCTTGGATGTCAGAGAGTTCAATAAAAGGAAATTCAATATTTCCGTCAAGAATTTCTTTTTTTCCATTTAAATTTATAAAAAATGCGCCATTGTATCGAGTTTGATTAAAATTGCCGTTTATCGTTTTAAATGATAGAATTTGATTTTTATAGTTTAATTCGGTTGAAAGGTTTCCGAGTTTAAATAATCCCATTTCAAAATCAGAAGCGTTGATCGCCATTTTAAGTGTAGCTGTTTGAGAATTACCTTTAGTTGTTCCTTTTACTTTTGCTGATCCGGAAAATGGGACATTGATTAAATTTTTGATTCCATCAAAGCCAATTTTTTCTGAACTAAATTCAATATTAAAACCTGTGTTGTAGTTAATTGTTCCTGTTGATGAGCCAAGATAATTTTGGACTTTTGCCTCACCTTCGTAGGTAACTTCTTTGGAATCAACTTTAAGGCTTCCAGATGCTGAAAAATTTTCTAGTTCAATAATTGTAAACGGATTTTCAATTTTGGTCGAATTATCTATTTTAAGAGCTTTTCCATCAAGACTCCCATTACAGTTTAATATGGGTTCTCTAGAAAGCATTCCAGAACAGGGAATTTTTCCTGAAATAGTTAACAAAACAGGAACATTCGGAATTCCTAAATTGGCTAAGAGTTGTTGTATTTGCACATTGTTGATTGTGGCATCGGTGTTAAAACTAAAATTATTAAAATCCTTATTCGGAATAACTTCAGTGTTTTCTAGTTCAAGTTGTCCAGCTGAATTTGAAATTTTAATAGATTTTAAATTAAATTTGTCATTCTGATATTTTCCCTCAGTATTTGAATGGCCAATGAGAAATTGTGAAATTTTAAGATTTTTTGTTTTGAGTTTAAAATCCCCTGTTTGTTGATTGTTGATGTTATAAAATACAAAATCTAAATCAATATTTCCTGAAGCAGAAGGCAATTTAAGGTGAGGAAAGAATTTATTCAACCGCCTTGTAATTTTCGAAGCATTTGTAGATAAAGAGCTTGTGATTTTACCAATTGGAAAGCTTTCTGAATTAAGTTCTTTGATGAATTTCCCTTGAGCTGAAAGAGAGAGTGCATCATCTTTTAATTCAAAGTTATAAATTGAAAAATCATTTGGATTTAAGTTAAACATTCCATTTGCAGAAATAGTTGGAAAGATTTCATTTTCATTAGAAATAGATATATGAGGAAGGCTTGATTTAAGATCAATTGAAAAAAAATCTTTTTGAAGAGAAAGGTTAACGTCTTGTAATTGAATTTTGTATTTCCAGTCTGGTAAGTTAATAGAAAGGTTTGATTGTTTAATGATTATTTCAGAAAGAGGGATGGGGTCTAGCAAATCAATAATTGGTTTAAATTTTATAGAAAAGTGTGTGTTTTGTTTTTTAGGAATTTTGAATTCTGTTTGAGCATTTAGTTTGTCAATAACAAGACTATTAAGTTTAAACTGTCCCTTTAACAAATAAAAATAAGAGGGGTAGATATTGAGTTGATTTATATTTGCTTTTTTTAATGGATAGTCATTTTGACCTGTTTTTCGAATGATAATGTTTTGAAGTTCAATTCCTAGTGGAAAGTAAGTGATATTTAAATTTTGTGAAAAAAATTTATAGGGTAGATTTTCTCTTGTGTACTTTTCGATTTTTATAAGTAACCAAGCTTTAATTTGAGGAAGATGATAAGAATAAATGAAACCACATGCAAACGAAGTCGCTGAGAAAAGTAGGATGGTGAGTAAAAATCGTTTCATTTAAATGTTATTCCCTTGACCACTGTAGAAAAAGAGATTGTGTAGATCGATAATAGGGTCGATATTCCATTATTTGTTCCAAAATTTCAAGCGCTTCTGAAGTTTGTCCAAGGCCATAATAAGCTTTTGCTTTTGCATATTGCAAGGCAAAGGTGGTTTCTGGATCTTCTATTTGAATTTGATTGAATTCCATAACACGAATATATTCAAGTGCGTCAAGGTAGTGACGAGCTTCTAAGTAGAGTTCTAACAAAAGCCAAAATTTTTTTTCACTTTCAGGGTGTTCATTAAGCAGTTGAATGGCTTTTTCTGGAGACTCAAAAAAATAGAACATGAGTGCAAAATCATAAGCTATTGTTTTGTTAGTGGTATTTTCTTTTGATAAGGTCTTAAATGTTGTTTTTACTGTTTGAAAAAGACTGCTAATTTCATTTTTTATGTCTTTACTTTGAATGACACGCTTGATTTTGGATAAGTTTTGAAAGGTGAGTTGAGACTTCAATCG
Source organism: uncultured Bdellovibrionales bacterium (assembly GCA_964390785.1). Taxonomy (GTDB): domain Bacteria; phylum Bdellovibrionota; class Bdellovibrionia; order Bdellovibrionales; family CAYMLA01; genus CAYMLA01. The sequence continues at coordinate 5,074 of CAYMLA010000179.1, forward strand.
TTCAATTGTTTCTTTGGCTTTCACTTCTTCCGTTGATTTTTTTAGATATTGAATATCGTGATCGTTTGGATAAAGGGATTCTAGCTTTTTAATTGTTTCGTTTGATTTTTTGTAAAGACGTTGCATTTGAAGAGATCGGACTTCTTCAATCCAAAAACGCTTTTGAGCAAAATACTCGATCCAATTTTTATCACGGATGTCTTGTCGATTTTTTTTAAACCGCTTGTTGTATTGATCAAGGGCAGGTGAGCCATTAAATTCGTGGAGTTTGTTATTTTGATTTGCAATGAGATAGAATGTTTTTACAATTTTTAGGTCGATTTTTTTAACGCCTGAAGCAAGGCTTTCTGCAAGAATGTCCCAACAAATGGGTTCTTCATTGAAGATCCTCATAATTGAAATTTCAATTATTGTTTTCCATTGACCTAAGTGAAGAAGGAGAAACAAGTAAGGACGGAGTTCAACTAAGGGAGCTTTTTTCCAGTTGGATGAATTCAGTTGTTTTAAAATAGGTTTGATAGAACCATGTCCTTGAAGGCCATTTTTAACTTTTATTTCTAAATCAGGATTGTGGCTTGGCATATGTTGCTTACCTTAGGTTTCTTTAATTATTATCTGTTAAAAGCATAGCAAAAATTTTCTATTTTTAGAATTCTATTAATTAGTGGCTGTTGCAAAATAGTCAAATTTGAGCGAAGCCAACGAAAAAGTTGGCTGTTTTGCAGCAGCCACTCAATAATTCTTCAATTATTAGTAAATGCCTATTCCTTTGACTCCGGT
>CAYMLA010000180.1:0-5849 GCA_964390785.1 uncultured Bdellovibrionales bacterium
GCTTAAAAAAACGAGATTTGGGAGTCTTATAGTATAGTAACAACTGTTCTTATTTTGCAACAGCCACTATTTAGTTGTCTTTATGAATGCGACAACAAGCTCAGGGCCCTCTCCGTAAATCTCATTATTATAGCCGCCCCATGTGTTTGTAATGGTAAACCCTTTGGACTCAATGAGTTTCTTAAATTGGTCAGGATACCAATATCTCATGCAAATAGGATTAATATGAAAGTCAACAAGCACATTATTTCTGTAGCGTCGGTAGATCATTTCTGGATGAAGAATTTGATTTTTAACATCAAGATGTCTTCTTGTATCCCAGAGCTTCAATGTGTCGCCATTTTGTAAAATGGTTTCGCCACAAAAAGTTTCATCCTCTCTAATCCATTTTTCAGCCATCTCCTCTTTGCTAAAATGAGGATTAAAAATATTCAAAATAGCGATTCCATCTGCTTTAAGATGGTTATAGATAACTTTAAAGAGGCCATCGACTTGGTGTTGTTGTTCGAGGCATTGAAGAACTCGATAGGGGGCAATGATTAAGTCGAATTTTTGATTGAGGTTGATCGATGTGATGTCGTCAATAATGAATGAAACATTACTCTCTTGGCATTTAGCTCTAGCTTGATTAAGCATTGATTCTGAAATTTCTACGCCAATAAGCTGCTTAGATCTTTTTGCCAGAGGCACTGATATGCGTCCTGTTCCAGATCCAAGCTCTAACACGTTTGAATCAGGGTTGGTGAATTGAGAGTAAAGTTTAAGGTCATCGAGTGACCACTCAAAAGCGTCGTAGTATTCGGCATTGTATTGTCTCGACTCAGGCATTTCTTGTTCCCATTCCATAAATTGATTGAAATTTGTAATTACTTAGTATCATTTGCTGTATAATATTGATTGGTCTACGTCAATCGAGAAAGATAACGTTAGCTCAGATTCAGCATCAGAAGTTAGGTTAGATCCCAGAGGCTTTTTAAGTGAATTCCCATGGAAAAAAATGAACAGAGCTTTTTTCAGAACTCAATTAAATTTACTTTTTTGGTAAGATTTCGAGGAAATCACGTTTAAAAATAGAAAAGCCAATAAAATGGAATTATCGATGTTAGAAGTTTATAGTTAAGCAAGCGTTTGTGTTTGCTGAAAACAAAACTTAATAGGAGGATCTATTATGAAAGCGTTAATAATTACTTTTTTAATGGCTAGTTTAGTTAGTTTTAACATTTTAGCTTGTGGTGGTGATAAAAAAGCATCAAAAACGGATGATCAAAAAACGACAACTTCAATGGAGTCTGATTCAGAATAATTATTTCTTTCGTAAAAACGACTGATTTGAATTAAATAGAGGCTGTTGCAAAACAGCCTCTTATGTTTTTTTGTTAATTAAGCAGAGACGACTTCTTTGATTTCTGGGATGGCTTCTTTTAAGCGGGCTTCGATTCCCATTTTTAGAGTGATCGTGGCTCTTGGACAGCCAGAACAAGCTCCTTTTAAAAAGACGTAAACAATGTGGTTTTCATATTTGTGAAAAACAACATCTCCTCCATCCATAGCAACAGCCGGACGAATTTCATTATCAAGAATAGACCTGATTTGTTTTATCGTTTCAGATTCTTCAGAATCGGAGGTAACGGTTGTTGAAGAAACAAAAATGGGTTCTTTATTGTCGAGATGTTCTTTAATTAATCGACAGAGAGGATCAGCTAAATGATCCCAATCAATCCAATCTTGTTTGTTGAGGGTAATAAAATTGGGTCCAATAAACACAGCAGACACCCATGGGAAGCCAAAAAGCTTGGTCGCCAATGGAGAATCTTTTGTGTGATTGGGATCTGTAAATTCTTTTGAAGTTTGGCAGATGGGACTGTTAATAGTAAACTTCAAACTGTCTGGATTTGGAGTGTTTTCATATTTGACTTGAAATTCTGTCATTGTATTTCCCCTGTTTTTTTATGAAAGAAGACTATACCAGTGTTAAAAAGAATTGTAAAGTTGAAGAAAATGAGTTTATTTAGTGTTTGTTGTTATTTTGATAAAGTGATTTGTCTTAAAATGATCGATATTTTGAGGCAGCAATTCGATAATAGGGGGAGTTGATTGTGAACCAAACGGTAAAGAATCCTTTAAAAGCTGAAAAAAAACGTAAACTTGATGAGTTAAGAAAAGCCAATATTAATCCTTTTCCGTATTTGTTTAAAAAAACCGCTGAAACGGGTTCATTAAAAAAAGAGTTTGAATCCCTTGAAAGTGGTCAGATCCTAGAGGATCAGATTTTTAAGTTGGCTGGTCGTTTAATGACTAAACGACCAATGGGAAAAGCAGCGTTTTTTCATATTCAAGACCAAACGGGGCAAATTCAAGGCTATTTAAGAAAAGAAGAACTCAGTGACGATGCCAAAAAGGTATTTCAATGTTTGGATATTGGAGATTTTATTGGAATTGAAGGGTTTGTTTTTAAAACGCAAAAGGGAGAAGTGACCATTCACTGTAAAAACATTGAAATGCTATGTAAAACACTTGAACCTCTTCCAGAAAAGTTTCACGGAATAGCTGATGTTGAGTTAAAGTATCGTCATCGTCATTTGGATCTAATAATGGATCCAACCTCTCGTTTTGTTTTTGAAACACGTTCAAAAATCATTCGAGAAATTCGACATTTTTTAGATGATCGAGGATTTTTAGAAGTAGAGACTCCGGTGTTACAGCCCATTTATGGGGGGGCTGCGGCTTATCCATTTTCAACTCATCATCGAAGTCTTGATATGAAGCTTTTTTTGAAAATCAGTCCTGAATTGTATTTAAAAAGGCTGATTGTTGGAGGGTTTGAAAAAGTTTATGAATTGGGTAAGAACTTTAGAAATGAAGGGATTGATCGGTCTCATAATCCTGAGTTTACAATGCTTGAGTGGTATGAAGCGTATACCGACTATAATGATCAAATGGTTCAATTTGAAGAATTGGTTTCACAGCTGGCGTTGAAAATAACTGGAAGTATGAAGGTTAATTATCAAGGAAAAGAGATTGATTTTACTCCCCCATGGAAGCGTTTAACTGTTTTTGAAGGGATTAAACAATATGCTGGAGTTGATATTGAAGTGCTTAGTGAAGAAGAGTTGTTTCAAATCTTGAAAGAAAAAGGTTCAGATCTGGATAAAATAACCACAAAAGGTGAAATGGCGATGGAGTTATTTGAGCGAACGGTGGAAGAGCATTTATGGCAGCCAACCTTTGTTTTGGATCATCCCGAGGAAATTTCGCCTTTGACAAAAAAACATCGTCACGTGAAGGGGCTGGTTGAGCGTTTTGAACCTTTTATCGCTTGTATGGAAATTGGAAATGCTTACTCAGAACTTAATGACCCTGAAGATCAACGGAATCGTTTAAAAGAGCAAGAAGCAAAGCGAGTCGTTGATGAAGAAGCCCAACCTATGGATGAAGATTTTTTGCATGCTATAGAGATTGGAATGCCACCGACAGGAGGAGTGGGGCTTGGAGTTGAACGAATTGTTATGATTCTTACCGATCGTCCAAGCATAAGAGATATTATATTTTTTCCAACAATGAAACATAAATAGTGCTTGTTGCGAAATAAAGTGGAGATTGCGTTATGATTGATTTTAAATGTTTTATTCGATCCAATTTTTATCCAATTTTTTGTGTTGGTTTTTTATTTTTTCTATTGGGTTGTCAAACTCCAGAAACTCAAGTTTATACTCGATCGAGTGTTCCTTATGCAATCAATCTAAAAAAAATATCTGAACCTTTAGAGATAAAAGAACACACAGTCATTCTTGACGCGAGAAAGTATTTTGATTATTCAATGGCTCATCTTGAGGGGTCTTATCATTTAGATTGGCAGGATTTTTGTGATTCGAGTCAACGACTGCTTTGTCGATTTAAAAAGGATTTGTTCACTGAAGCAAGACGTTTGGCAAGAATGGGAATTGGACCTCATTCAGAAGTTATTGTCGTTGGTTATGGCACTAAAGGTCTGGGTGAAGAGGGGCGATTGGCTTGGACATTGTTTTATCTTGGAGTTTCAAAGGTTCAATTTGTTTCTATGGATTATTTTCGTGGGAGAATCACTCATGAGCAATCTCATCCCCTTAAATCTGTTCCAGTATGGAAGCCTGATTTAGTTCATCAAGTGCGGGTTACAAAAAAGCAATTGTTGAATTATATTAAAAATCTGGCTCAGTTTAAAGACATTGTATTGCTTGATGTTCGAACAGAAAATGAATATTTAGGACGATCCAGTAAGGGATACCGTTATCCCAATCTTGGTGCAATGAATGTAAAATGGACTGAATTTTTAACAGATCAAGGTCGACCTAATCCTGAAATATTGCCTCATTTAAAGGCCATTGGTGTAACTCCTCAAAAACGAATTGTGACGTTAAGTGATCATGGTCTTCGTTCTTCTGTGGTTACGATGGCTTTATTGCAAATGGGTTATTTAAGCGCAGCAACCTTTCCTGAAGGATTATTAAGCATTGCAGGTGAACTTGACTTTTAGCGAGTTGTTTTCACAGCAGTTTATTTTTTTTAATTTTTTTCGAGGTGGTTAAATCCTTCTTATTTGTGCCGATAAGTTAATGTGGACGAAAAAAGAGCAAAAATTCTTATTATTGATGATGACGAGAGTATAGCAAAGTCTTTGGCAAGAGCCTTAGAAAAGCAAGGATTTGAAACTTTAGTTTATTCATCTTCAGAACAAGTTCTTAAAAATCTTGCAAAACTCAATTGTGATTTAATGATTGTTGATTGTTTGCTTCCTGGAATGAGCGGGGTGGATTTACTTTTGGAGATTCGATCTCGATTTCCCGTTGAGAAGTTGTCTGTTATTCTAATCAGTGGAATTTTTACTGATCAAAATTTTATTTATGATGTGAAATCTAAGGTTTCTGCTGCAGACTTTTTTACTAAGCCTTTTGATTTAAAAGACATCGTTAAAGTTGTTTCTGATTTATTTCCCCAAGTTAAGGTGTCCTCTTCTATCGTCTTAAACAAACTTATTGTGACTAAGGATTTGTCGCCTAGAAAAGTCAGAAAAACCATTGAGTCTTTGGATCGTATTTTGGGTTATGAGCTTCCCCTCGTTATTGGTTTGCTAATTTCTTCAAAAATTTCAGGTAGTCTGAACTTAGTTGACCAGGAGGGAAGAGTTTCCGGTGTATTTTTTAGTCAAGGTGAAATTGTTAATGTTGATGTTCCTGATAAGGATAATTTATTGGGCATGATCTTGATTGAAAAGGGGTATGTTCTTCCTGATGAGATACAATCTCTGGTTCAGGAAAAGTCAGAGACAGCTATTGGAGAGAGCTTAATTAAGAAAAATTTAATTAGTCCTCATGCTTTAGAAATTGCTCTTAAAGATCAAATTAATCTTAGGTTGAGTCGCCGAATAACAGATTTGTCTTATAAAATAAATTTTAGCGCTTATGAGGTTGAACACTCTGAACCTTCGATTGATCATCAACAGTTTAAGTTTTTTTTGCAACATTGGGTTTTTTCAAAATTTTCTTATGAGTGGTTAGTGAGCCAATACAGTCAATGGTGGGGAAATGAAATTTGTGCCTCGACTTATTTTGATGAAAGTGATTTTGGAATTGATGATAGTTTAAAGTCTCTTGTTTCTGAACTAAAAACAATGATTAAATCGGGTCAATTCACATTAGGTGAAATTCTTGAAAAAAATACTGAAAATCTAGATAGAATTTATCGTGTGGTCCATTATTTATTGTTGTCGCAGATGATTTTTATTGGGCCACGAAAATTGGCGGCATCTTCTTTTAATATTAAAGATGCGGGTCAACTGGCTCAATCTCCGGATCTTACGCCGCTTCGGAAGC
>CAYMLA010000181.1:0-5725 GCA_964390785.1 uncultured Bdellovibrionales bacterium
AACCAATTACATCAAATGCAATTTTTTCTAATGCAAAAGAAGTAACAGAAACAAACTAAAACAATTTCTATTGCTCTTCATGGGGGAAGAAAATGAAAACAATAAACTTTACACAAAATGATCTTAAACAAAAATTCGGCTCCCAATGTCATCTTAAAGATATAATTCAATCCATTGAAAATGAATTTCTAGAATCTGGGCAAGTTGTATGTAATATTTCACTCAATAACACCGAACTCTCAGAGGAAAAAGAATTAGAATTTAAAAACACCTCAATATTAAAAATTCAACATCTTAGTTTTCAACTAGAAAACCCTCAAACTTTAGTAAAGGATGTTTGTCTAAACTGGACGAAAATGTTGCCCGATTTAATTAAAAAAATTGAAACCACATCAAACATAATTCGCTTTGAAACTCCACAAAACAGTTTAAGTTCAATTGAAAATTTAATTGAATTTTGCGAGTATTTTACGGCAAGCATAGATAGTGTCTATAAATATCTTTCAGGATTTAATCTTTTAAACAAATATGAAGACCATTGGCTAGACCAAAGTTCTAAATATCATGATATTGTTAAAGAACTTCTCTATGCTTTTGAAAAACAAGATTTTGTACTCATTAGCGACATATTAGAGTATGATTTAACTGATTGTTTTAATAACTGGTTAGAATTAATAAAAGATAGCTTAAAACATGTTAAATTTGACAACAACAGATCAACAACAAGAGAAAATCCAGCTAATTCTTGATTCCACAGCTTTATTATCTGAAAAATCATCAGATATTTTTTTATCCCTATCAAAAAGCTGCATTAATAAAATAAAAAAAATTAAAGTTTTTGATCTAAATTTTAAAAAAAATGATATAGAAAAATTTCATTTTATTATACTCTATTTTCCATCAGAATTATCTCTCCTCTTTAGATCACTTAAACAGCTCAGCATAGGTAGTCCACTCAGAATATTTATTCTTACAGAAGACATAAATCCAGACGATTCACTTAAAATTTTAGAAAATTCATTTGCACATATTTTTTCTTGTTCTAAAAATAACGCTATAGAAATTGAAAATTGTTTTGATAAAATTTTTTCTCTTTGTCTAATAGAAACTCCTTTTTTCTCAAGAAAATCACTAAGTCAAAAAAAACAACAAATTGAAAATCAAATTGATGCTAATAAAGAAATACTTAATGTTGGTTTTTCAAAATTCAATCAAGAAAAGAAAACATTCATTACAAATAACAATCAATTAAAATCAATAATTCAATTTTTAAAACGACTTGAATCTCACTCTACCCCGCCTGAACTCCTCTTATTTTTTCAAAAAGAAGTTCTAAAATTTAAAGACACCAAGTCTGTCATTTTATTTTTTGAAGATCATTATAAGGAAAAACGATTTTTCAAATACCGAGGAACACTTCTTTTAGAGCGCAATATTCAGAACGATTATTGCCCTAATTTGAATTCAATTCGAGTAAACATTTCTGAAGATCGTCACTTTTACGCTAATTTATTTGGCCGCCCCTTTAACAAAACCATAGGATTTCCCATTCAATTTGGCAATGATCTTGCTGTTGTTAAACATTGTGCAATTGTTATCGAACACAATATCTCAAAGTCTAATCTTGATGATTTTTTTCATCAAATCGAAGTCAAACTAAAACCCTTTTCAATTGCGCTTGAACGTTCATTAATTGAGTTTTATTTAAAAAGTGAAACGACACAATGGGAAAAAACATTTGATGGAATCTCCGACCCAATTCTCATTGTCGATAACGATTATAACATTATCCGTTCTAACAAATCTTTTGCACAAGAATCCATCATAGAAAAATGCTTTTCAGCTTTCCAAAAAAATAATAAAACATGCCCAGGATGTCCCATTCCAAAAACACTTCAATCCAATCAAATGGTCACCTCTCTCTTAAACAAAGGAAACAAAACCTACCAAGTTTATTCTTATCCAATTCAAAGCAATAAATTTTCACCACAAAATCTCTTTGTTAATTTTTATCAAGATGACTCAGAATCTAGAAAGCTTTACGGTCAAGCTATACAAAATGAAAAACTTGCAGCAATCGGAAATTTAGCCGGAAACATTGCGCATGAGCTTAACAATCCCCTTACTGGCATCCAAAGCATGGCTCAACTTTTAATCAAAGAGCTTCAGCCAACAAGACCAGAACTTTGTTCCGATTTGCTTGAAATTGAAAGCGCATCAAAACGATGTCAAAAAATTATTGTTAACTTTATTGAATTTACAAAACAAAGTTGTGGCAATTCTGAGTTAATAAATTTAATTGATCTGATCCACAATACAATTCCATTTTTAAAAACTGCGCTTAAAAAACACCAAATTATTTTTGAATTTGAAAAAAATCAATTAACGGCTTACGTTGAATCCAGTCTTTTTCAACAAGTTATATACAATTTAATTAACAATGCTTGTCAGGCTATGCCTGAATCTGGGAAAATTTTAGTTCATGGCTCAATAGAAAAACAAAACTCAATGCTTTTTTGTAAAATTCAAATTACTGATAACGGACTCGGCATTTCAAAAAAAGACATCCCCTTAATTTTCGATCCTTTTTTCACTACAAAAGAGGAAGGATTCGGAACAGGTCTTGGTTTAACTGTTTCCAAATCTGTTATTGAAAAATTCAATGGAACACTCTCTGTTGAAAGTCAATTAAATCAAGGAACAACGTTTACTCTTTTAATTCCTTTTAAGGAAAACTTAAAATGAAAGTTCTTATCATTGATGATGAAATTTTAATTGCAAAATCAATAAAAAAAGTGTTTTCTCAATTTAATTTTAATGCTGATTACTGTACAGATAGCTCAATAGGATTTTCTAAATGGATCAAACAAAGGCCAGACATTGTATTTCTTGACGTTCTTATGCCAAAGTTAAACGGGCCAGAATTGTTAAAAAAACTTGGCCATCAAAAAACTGGAAAAGTTATCCTCATGTCTGCATACACTGGTGAATTTGACACAGAGAAAGCAAAAAACATTGGAGCTGACCTTTTTATTAGCAAACCTTTTGACGATATATTCTCACTGATTACTCTTGCTAAGGAGTTATATTATGTCTAAAACTATAGTTAAAAAAGTTAGACCGTTTCCCTTTGTTGCTCAATTTAAAAATGAAGAAAAACAAATTTCTTTCCAAGCCAATGTCGTTCATATCGAGCAAAAAGGAATCATTGTTGAAACTGGTTTGCAAACCGTCCATGTTATGAACCAATTTCAAATTGAATTTACCTTTCCAGCATCAAAAATGCATCTTTCAGAGATCGTTCAAGTGATTAAGACTTATGATCATTATCCGCCTCACCCCACCCATAAAATGAATCAATCTCAAAGCCAAGCTGAAGTTTCGAGCGAAAAAAAATCTTCAAAAAATTATAAATTGGCAGAAATGCACTTTAAAAACTTATCTCTAAAACATGCAAATATGATCGCCTCATTTCTTCACGCCATTAAAAAGGGATAGATATTTATTATGAGAGTTATTGCAGGAAAATACAAAGGACATAAACTCGTCGATTTTAAGGCCTCTCACATTCGCCCAACCACGGATCGAGTTAAAGAAACCCTGTTTAACATTCTTTATCCCTACCTTGAAAATGCCACTGTTTGTGATTTATTTTCTGGCACCGGCAGCTTAGGGATTGAAGCCCTTTCGAGAGGTTGCTTATCTGTTCAATTTGTTGAAAATCATCCAAGATCAAAAAAAATTTTAATGGAAAATTTAAAAAAATTAAACATCTCAAAAGGCTGGACCATTCAATCTGAAGATGCGTTTAAATTTGTTAAAAATTATCAATCTTCTCCATTTCATATCATCATCATTGACCCTCCATTCACAAAAAAATATTCTCATTTAATTATGCAAGAAATTGAAAAAAGCTCTCTCGTTGATAGTCATTCCTTAATTAGTATTGAATCAGCAAAACAAGAATTACTCCTTAATCAATATGGCCAATGGATTCAATTTAAAAAACGCAGCTTCGGAGATAAAATCCTTTCTCTTTTTATATCTGAAAAATCCACTGTCACTTTTTGAATTCAACCTTAAAAAAAATTTGGCACAGCAATTGCTCCCTTATTCTAAAAGATAAAATTTTTTTATGAAAAAATTCACTCCTTTTGAAAGGGAATTTTATGAAATTCGTCATTCTGTCATTATCAATATCAGTTTTTATTTCTTCTTTCATCATTGGTTGCCTTGATCAAAACCGTAAAGAAATTATGGGGATAGATAAAAAACTCAAGTATTATAATAAAAGTCAAGGGCGCTATGTTGGCGGAAATAAAAATAAACAAATTGAATTTAGTTTTAATGATAACTACCAAGTCAATTTAACGGAACGACACTTTTTAGGTGCAAAAGTAACAAATTTGGGAACTTATTGCGAAATTGAACATCATTTTTTAAACGACAAACATAATTATGCGACAAAAACTCTTCAAGATTGCAAAGATTCTTCAGAGTTACCAGAATCATTTTACATTATTACGACCTGTCGTTTTAATACAGCAGGTGCAATTTCAAATGTCTACGAAAAACCAAAACAAACTGAAAATCTCCATTCAAAAATCTCTTCTGCCTTTAGTGACCCCAATGTTCAAAGAATAGTTGAGATCAATTTAGAAAATAGACAATTTTTTGACCTAGAAAACACAATATCAGAAAAACCCTACTCTGACTGGATTAACTCAAATAAAGATTGGTTTTCTGAACTTTGTCAATCTTCACTTCGCTCAAACAATTATGACACTTATAATGATAACGATACAAATAGTGTGTCCCTTCAGATTTATCAACATGATGAAAATGTTTTTATTGCCAAAACAGATTATTATAGTCATTCATGGATTATTGATTTTGATTATAATTCAAAAACTCCAATTACATTCTACAAAATGAAAGAGACCATCATTGCTCCAAACGATGTTCCAGACACAAGATTTCCTTTAGAGCTTTCAACCATGGACTACCAATCCGCAACTCAAGATTATAAAATCACATCTGATTCAACTCATTTAAAATTAGATTTAGACACGCAAACTCTAACTTTATCACGAACTCCCGAGGAAGGTTCAGATAAATGTTCCTATTCTATCAATGCAAAAATACAATCAATTCAAATCCCCCTTGGACCTCTTTTTGTTGAAACAAGTCCTCAGTCAGACTTTAATCATCCTATGCAAAACAATAGAAATGGAATCAAAGAAACTCAGTATTTTGCTCTTCAACTTGAAAAATTTTCAGGCGACCTTCAAACGCCAAGTTGTAATGAAACTAATAATTGCAATTGTTATCTTGATACAGACTTAAATCTTTCTAAGTATTTCTTAAGTTTAACTGGCCCTGTTTTTTTAGCTTTAACTTTACCTGATTTTAACAATTCAGACTTAAAAGATGTTAGACTCTATCAAGTTACTCCCTTAAAAAATGGCCTATTTCAAATAATAACTCCAACAGATCTCTACAACTCAAGTGACGACCTTTTTACCTTTCGATTTAAATAGGTATCAAGATATTGCTTTGCTCCTGCGAAGTTTTGAATACAACACGAATCAAATTCTAGAAAGCGTTTTCTTAGACAATTACGGTTTAATCAAAGAGTTGGACCGAAATAAAATTGAATTTTATATGATGCTAGTACAGCTCGGCTTAAGTCCTTCGACATTTTTACACGGAGAGTCTGTCATTA
>CAYMLA010000182.1:0-5673 GCA_964390785.1 uncultured Bdellovibrionales bacterium
ACATAAATCTTGCCGTTTATCTTCTGCTCGTAATTATATGACATAGTCTATAATTGTAACTATGATAAATTATAAAAATCAAGAAATTAAAGCCTTTAAATGCTTGTTACGCATCGCCAGCTAGTCTTTAGTCTTGGTACCTAGTTATAATTTTGGATGATTTCAGGAATCTGTTGAATTTATTAGTGGATGAGTTTTTGCACAGAACAGGGTATTTTGTAATGTTTAGGTTGCCAAAGGTGTCTCGACATCCTAATATTTACATATATGAAGAGTAAACTACTGAAACTGATTAAGAAAAACAAATTCAACACGTCATATGCTCGATCAAAAGGCGTTAGCCCAAGAATGCTTAGTTATTACGTGCAATTAGGCCTATTAGTGAGGCTTGCGCAAGGTAGTTATGCCTTTCCCGATAAACTCAGTTTTGATTTCGAGGGACTAGTAAAAGAAAAGCTTTTGCAAGCGCCACGGGCAGTTGTAGGTTTGTATTCCGCACTAAAGTTATATGGTATCACTGACGAGTCGCCTCAGGTTATTGATCTTTTTATACCAGAAACCAACGTCCCAAAGAAAAAAATTGAGGACGTTCATTTTCACACAATTAAAAATCATCTTTACGCCGAAGGACTCACTAAATTTAAAGGTATCCGGATTACGTCCTTAGAACGAACCATTGTTGATGTCATTAGAAAACAAGGAACCATCTCCCAAGGACTGCAAATTTTGCATGAAGCCCAAAAAAAAGGTTTTAAAATTGATTTTAGTGAAATTTTAAGACTTGGAGCTCTATTTAGAGTTACGCAAAAAACTATGGGAGTCGTCGGGCGTTTATGAACATCTGAAATCCTCATATTGTTAGGCAAAAATTGGCGGAGAGAAGCAAGCCTTTCGGATTGCGGATGCCTCAAATGCAATCGTTATTAGCCCAAGAAAGATTTCTGACCCGTTTGGCAAGTTTGGATGATGGTAGGGTGAACGTTTTGAAGTTACCTGGTCTATGTTTGGAAAAAAGCAATCTGAATCGTTGAAGATTGATGTTTGTGCTGGGGACATTGTTAAACCTCAAAGCATTCTTATTAGCCAAGTCTTCATTGAAATTCTTGAAGGTGCCCGAAAGAAAAATTTTAGTCCCCTCAATTTGCCAGAGATGAATATTATTATTAGTGATATTTTAACCTTTTCTGAAACACTTCTTAAGTAAGTTATCAGTTAAAGATGGCGTTGTCGCACATTAAGTGCGTCGCAATGAGATTTGAGCGAAGTCAACGAAGAGGGGTTGGCTGTTTTGCCACAGCTACTATTAATCCACTTGCCAAGTGACAAATTTGCAACAAACCTAAAGAGGAATAAATGAGTTATTTATAATTTAAACCAATAGGAATTATAAAGACTCCGTTTCAAGATAAAGTGGGGATTCCAATACAATCAATAAATGGAAGCGATTCTGTTTATTTTTTTAAAAAATACAAGTCTATGAAAAAAAAATTGTTTTATGGTAATCTGTTGAATTTTTTAGTAAATGAGTTTATGGGTAGATACACCACAAATTAAGGAATAAAAATGAAAATAATCACTTGGAATGTTAATGGCATTCGAGCCTGTATAAAACACGGACTTCACGACTGGATGAATAAGGAAAAACCAGATCTCTTTTGTCTTCAAGAAACAAAAATACCAATTGAATCTCTTACCAATGAAATCAGCAATCCTTTGGGTTATGAGTCAGTTTTTGTAAGCGCAGAAAAAAAAGGCTACAGTGGTGTTGCCATTTATTATAAACAAAAACCAAAAAAAATCATTGCTGGTTTAGGGGATACAACAATTGACCGTGAAGGCCGAGTACTGAGTTTTGAATATCCAAACTATTATTTAATCAATGCTTATTTTCCCAATAGCCAGCCTAACAAAGCCCGATTAGATTTCAAAATTTACTTTGGTGAAAAAATGCTTAAACACTGTAACGATCTTGTAAAAAATGGAAAAAATATTATTTTAACTGGCGACTATAATATCGCACCTGAAGAAATTGATTTAGCGCGCCCCAAAGAAAACATGAATGCTCCCGGGTTTTTACCCGAAGAACGTGCATGGATGAAAGATTTTTTAAATAGTGGTTATGTAGATGTTTTTAGAAGTCGCAATCAAGACCCTGGTCACTACACTTGGTGGAGCTATAGAGCAAATGCTCGAAAACGAAATGTTGGGTGGAGAATCGACCATTTTTGTGTTAACTCAACCTTCAATTCTCATATTAAAACAGTTAAAATCCACAATGAGGTGCTTGGCTCAGATCACTGCCCTGTTGAAATCCAATTATAGCAACTAATAGGCAATTGCACCGCTACAATTTAACTTTTTCTTTCTCAAAGTTTTCTAAATAGTGACTGCTGCAAAACAGCCAACTTTTTCATTGGCTTCGCTCAAATTTGATTATTTTGCAGCAGCCGCTAGATACAAATTGATTCTAAATTATTTCTTTGTTAGAACAAAAAAAAAGATTTTTTTCTAACAACCAATAGATAAAAATAAGAGGATTTTTAAAACATGAATAAAGTTAAAAAAGCCATTATTCCTGCTGCGGGACTTGGCACACGATTTTTACCAGCAACAAAAAATGTTCCCAAAGAAATGCTTCCCATTGTTGACACGCCAATTATTTTTTATGTCATTGAAGAGGCCATGAAATCAGGAATCGAAGACATTGTTCTTATTGCAGGACGAGGAAAGTACGCCATTGAAGATTTTTTTGATATTTCTTATGAATTAGAAGAAAAGCTGATTAAAGCAGGAAAAGAACAGTTTCTTGAAAAAGTCATTCAGATGAGAGAAAACATCAATGTAATTTCTATTCGACAGAAACAAGCTCTCGGTCTGGGACACGCAGTATTATGTGGACGACCTGTTATCGGAGATGCTCCGTTTGCGGTGCTTTTAGGAGACGAAATTATGCTTGATATTGAGCCTCATCCCCCCGTGACAAAACAGCTTTGTGAAACATTTGAAAGTAACGGAATCTCGACTGTTGCCGTTATGGAGGTTGAAAAAAGTCAGGTTCATAAATATGGCATTATCGATATCCATTCAGAGAAAAATGGTATTTATAAAGTTAAAAATGTCATTGAAAAACCCTCAATAGAAAAAGCACCCAGTCAATTGGCGCTTCCTGGGCGTTATGTTTTTAGCAAAACTCTTTTTACTTTTCTTGAAAACGCTAAGCCAGGATTTGGTGGTGAAATTCAGCTTACTGACGCCATGACCCAACTTGCTCATTCTGAAGGACTTCTTGCTCAAAACTTTGTCGCCTCTCGTTATGATGCCGGTGATAAATTTGGCTTTATTCAAGCAAATATTGAATTTGCTCTGAAAAATCCCGACCTTTCTGATAAACTTAAACCTTATTTAAAAAAATTAACGCAACACTGGTGAGTGTTCTTTTAAAAAGGCATTTAAAATGAAGTTTAGTTTTTTCTTTTTTATTCTGTGCTTATCTATAAACACATTGGCTTATACTCCAAGTGCTTCTTATGTTTTTGAACAGACCACCAAAAACCATGGTTCTGGTGTCTATCAAATTATACAAGATGTTTCTTTTTCACAAGGATCTTCTTCTGTAATTTTTAGAGAAGATTGGATTGTTGAAAACGAAAATGCAATGCATGTTACTGTGACTGCACAAAATGAATGGAAAAATCAAGTTCATTTTTCTTTTCTTTATCGTGGGGGATTAAAACAATTTATTGATCATAATAACAAAAGAAGTTCTTCTCCAATCAACAAAGAGCATTTAGAACGCTTTTTTCATTTTCGATCTTCCACTCAGCTTATTGACAATCTTATTGCTCAAAGAATTGTTTCTGCTTCAATAAAAAATCCACCCATTTGGAAAACCGAAAAGCTTGCACCTAACAACTACATTCAACCTCAAGTTCGCTATTCTCGTGTTGCTGGAGTTGTTAATTATGCCTTTGGCAATCCTACTCCCGTTGATCAAAATTTATCACCTGGAATCTGGATTGATCAAGATCAGTTTAATATAAGAAAAATTCGAACACAATCAGGTGTTGAAGTGCTTGCTCTTAATTACAAACAATTTGAAGATAATCTTTTTTTTCCCTCGTTAAGAGAAGTTAAATTAAATTCAAATGAAGAAGAACAAGTCATTCGCATACAACTTGTCAGTGTAAAGAAATTAGATCAAAAAAATCCAATCACAGAAAGACTTTCGCCAAAACTGTTAGAGAAAAAAAATGAAACTTCAATTCTTCACTTGCTGCCCAATAAAGAAACAATTCGAAATTTTTATTCGAGGGCACGATGACCACTGAAGCTCCAACAACGTCAACGCCCTTTTGGGAAGTTGCTGTTGAGGCTCCTTTAAATCACTTGTTAACCTACAATTTTTCTCATGTTAATGAAACTCTTTCTTCTGGCATGTCCGTTTTAGTTCCGTTAAAAAACAGAAAATCCTCTGGAGTTTTAATTCAACCCTCTACAAGCAATGATCACCAATTTGAAGTAAAATCAGCCATTGATGTTAGAACTGATTTACCTATCTTAAACCCTAATCATATTCGTTGGGCAAAATGGATCGCTCAGTATTACCATTATCCGCTTGGTCTTGTTTTGTCTCAATTTTTTCCCCCCCTTCAAAAAAAAGGAAAATCAAAAAAAAAATCACCACTTCCCTTAGTTGAAAACACTCCCTCTCCCACGCTTACCGAAGAACAACAAAACTGTATAAAAGAAATAAATTTTTGTTCATCCAATAGTCAATTCAACGTTCATCTCCTTTGGGGAGTTACGGGGTCTGGAAAAACAGAAGTTTATCTAAAACTTTTTGAACAGGCCTTGAAGATGAATCAACAGGGTCTTTTTTTAATTCCTGAAATCTCCCTGACTCCTCAACTTTTAAATCGATTTGTTTCTCGATTTGGTGAACAGATTGCTGTCATTCATTCTCATCTTACCCCTCGCGAAAAAACAAATCAATGGTGGGACATGGTTGAACAAAGGAAAAAAATCCTGATCGGCGCTCGATCTGCTTTATTTTGCCCTTTACCTCATTTGGGATTAATTGTTCTCGATGAAGAACATGAAACAAGTTTTAAGCAAGATGACAAACTCAGATATCACGCTCGTGATTGTGCTGTTATGTATGCAAAAATGATAAACAAGCCCATTATCCTTGGCTCGGCTACTCCAAGTCTTGAAACTTGGCAAAACACTCAATGCGGAAAATACCAGATTCATCGAATGGTTCATCGAGTTGAAAATCGAGCTTTACCAAAGATTCAGGTTATCGATATTCGACAAGAAAAAGAAAATAAACAAAAAGCTCCACACAGCAGCAACCAGCATCCTTTTTGGTTAAGTCGTCCATTACAACAAGCGCTTGAAAAAAATCTTCGTTCGCAAAAACAGTCCGCTTTGTTTTTAAATCGTCGCGGTGTTGCTCATGTTTTGTTTTGTTTTTCCTGTGGAGGTTCTCTTCAGTGTCCAAATTGCGCCATATCCCTCACTCTTCACGGAAAAACAAACCTTGTTTGTCATTACTGTGGATATCATCAAACACTTCAAGCCCAATGTCCATCGTGCAAAGAAGGAGAACTCAAAGCTTTTGGACTTGGAACAGAACGAATTGAAAACGACATTAAAAATCTTTTTCCAAAA
>CAYMLA010000183.1:0-1717 GCA_964390785.1 uncultured Bdellovibrionales bacterium
CGCCTCGATATAAGTAAAACTAATGGCACATCTCCATTAAATCTATTTCGCAACAGGCACTAAATAAATCAAGAGAATAAGTTATCAACTTGTCTTGATTTCTCATTTTTCCTATAGACTGCCAATTAGAAAAAAGATACAAAAAATCATCAATAGGATCAATCGATGGAACTCTTGATTTATCAAAATGATCTAGCAATAACAAATTATGTAAATCATTTTTTTCATTTACTGAGCCTAAAAAATCTGTCCGTTCAGTACGCACAAGACTCAGATAATACAAAGAGGCTAACAGGGCTTCTTGTTTAACTTCTTCAGAGCAATTTTTACAATAATTGGCTATACCATGCAAATAAATGGCTTGAACATGATTGGCTTTCCAAAAAGATTGGTCACAAATTGTTTTTCCAAAAAACTGATGCCCAAAAGAGCATTCAACATGCTGATGACCACAAGACGTGACATCAGGTTCTTCACCTTGTCTCATTTTCTGAAGATCCAATTCACTAAAGGGTTCTTCACAATCGGAATGACGAGCTTCATGAACCCATTCTGAAAAACGCAACAATGGATTTAAACGATTCGCTTCTAAAGAACTGTAAAATTCACCCAAACGAATCAATCCCAGATGAGGAGAACCAACGTTAACAATATGTTCCCCCAATTTAAAACTTAATAAATAAAAATTCTCTAATTGCTTGTAACGCCATAATGATGATCCTAAATTTTCAGCCACTCGACTTAATCCCTCTTTTGATGAACTTAGATCAGGTTGCAATTGAAAAATTCCACACAAGGGGTCTTCTTTACCATAATTATCCTCATTATATGGAAATGCAATTTGCTGAAAATTAATTTCAACCTGACGAGAAACATAATACAACACACGACGATTAACATACGAAACCATGTTTTCAACTTGATTTCCTCCAAAAAACTGAGTCCAAGTTGAATTTATTGGGATATCCATCTCTAATGTTTGAATAACACTATAATCCTCGTAAAGTCTTTCGCGTTCAATCTGATTTAAAGATGAATCCAAACGATTTTCAAATTCAGAACTCATCGCCCAAACAAAAGAACAAAACAAAAATAAAGCAAAAAATAAAACCAAATGTTTCAGGAATCCCCCGATCAAGATAAAGAGGCTGACATTCTTCCAGAAAAACTTAACACAGGATTTCTATTTGTCAAATTTTGATGGTTAAAGACTGCAATTTAGAAAATTTTCAAATTATCTTTATCAAATCTTTTGGCCAAATATAATTTTTACGCTATTATAGAAACACTACGATGGTTTAGGAACTGTTGCTTGGCTATTCCAAAATGACCCTATTTACTACCATGCACTCAAATCAGAGGAAAAATGAAAAACTCCCCCATAAAAAAAATTCTTTGGCTCGATCTAGAAATGACAGGACTTAACCCTCTCAAGGACGGCATTATTGAAGTTGCTGCACTTGTTTCAGATCTCAATTGGAATCCCCTTGAAAGTTATCGCAGTGTTATTTATCAAAGCTCTGAATTATTAGCTCAAATGGACGAGTGGAACCAAAATCATCATAGCAAATCTGGACTTATTCATGAAATCGCCAACGGAAAACCAATCAAACAAGTTGAACAAGAACTTCTTCGCTTATGCAATAATCACTTTTCTCCCGAAGAGCCTATTGTAATAGCCGGAAATTCAATTGGAACAGACAGAAACTTTGTTAAT
>CAYMLA010000183.1:1727-5650 GCA_964390785.1 uncultured Bdellovibrionales bacterium
TTAATCAACATTTAGTAGAATTAAGTTCTCGCCTTCACTATCGAATGTTAGATGTCAGTTCTTGGAAAATCGTTATGAAGTCTTGTTATAATGTGACATACGAAAAAAAAGAAACTCATCGAGCTCTTGATGACATCCTAGAAAGCCTTGATGAACTTAAATATTATTTAAGTTTTATTAAAATTTAAAAACGAATTTCTTTTTTACGAGACGCGCGCTTAAAATTCCAAATTATAGTATAAAAGCCAAGCAAATAAAACACTAAGCCTTTCCATACATCTTGACCTAACACAAAGATAGATCCAAACAAGATCAACAGAAAACCCAAAACAAAAATGCTTACAAAAGCCTTTCTTAAGCTCAACCAATACACAATTGGCGGACTGACAACAATTAAACAATAAGCAAAAAACTCAATCCAAGAAATTGATCCAACAATGGTCATGTGCTTGATTCCAAAGCTCATAAAAAAACTAATTAATAAAGCAGGCAGAACCACTTGATTATTATCCCTAATAAATGACTCAGGTAATTTTTTACTAAAAAATGGCAACCCCAAAACACATCCAGCCATTAAAAGCTGAATCACTGAAAAAACATTAAAATAAAGGGGAAATTCTCCAAAATCAGAAAGATCAATCACAACCCAAGCAAAACCAACCAAAAATAAGAGTTTACCAATAAATACCATTAGTCCCTCACTTATTTAGTGGCTGTTGCAAAACAGCCACTATTTAGTAGTGGCTAGCCCCAACTATTTTGCAACCGCCACTATTTATAATCATGATATTATTATATTCTGTCTGTTAAAAGAAGTAACCATACTTTTGAAGTATAAACTCGACTAACAACGAGTTCAAAAAGTTTGGGGAGGAGAGAGGCCTCGGTCTGATGAGAAGCTGAGGACCACTCTATACAGAGCTCGATCAGTCGTTGGCTTCGCACGATCAATTCTCTAAAGTAGAATCGAACAACCAACCAACCAACCAACCAACCAACCAACCAACCAACCATGTTGAGCCCATCTCTATCAAAAAGATTCTGGTACAGTGGAATTCACCAGCCACGAGTTAAACTTATTTTTGGACTAAGCTTTAGTGTCTTTCAACTCCTAATAATATTTTTAACGAATGTATTATTCCATTAGAAATTTTAATTGCGGCAAGAGTTGGTGTGATTTCAATTTTAGAAGGAGGATTAATGCTAACATAGCCTTGTGTTTTATCAGGAAAAGTAATTGGAGGAAGTCCATTTTTTACCAACAAAGCATCAGCTGCCAATCTAGCAACGCGTCCATTTCCATCAGTAAAAGGATGAATCGTAATTAACCATTGATAAATTCTACTCGCTGACAAAATAGGGTGATAATTATTAATGTTTGAAATAACTTCTTTTTCAAAGGTATTCATTAATGGAATTATATCTTTATGTTCAGAATACTGAAAAAAAGCATTAAAAAGATTATTTTCCCTATATTTTTCATTTGTTTCATTAATCCTTGCATTTAACTCAAATAGAAAATTTAAACTAAATTCATTGTTTTTTTTAACATATTGAAGAACCCATTCCCAGGTTTTAATCCAGACCTCTACAGGGTTACAGTTATTTTTTTCTGAAAAAAAATAAGCATTAAAAAGCGTGCTTGATAGCTTCAATCTTTCAATATTTAATCGATTGGCAAAATCATAATTTATTTCAGTAAGCTGAATTTTAAGACGATCTATCTCCGACAAACATTCTTGAAGAGTCTTATCATTGATATCTATCGGTTTTAACAAATAATTAAGCAAAATTTTCAATTTGCAAAGTCCTTTTTTAGTTTAAAATATATAATAGCTGTTTTGCAACAGCCACAATATAGTGGCTGTTGTTAGACGCTTATCAAGCCAGTTTCTTTATTTTGCATCAACTCTTATCATCTACAAGACAATACAAATAGGTGACTTGTTTTTTGTAATTATTTCAACTTCTTAAAACGGAGTTATATTGTTGATTTGTTTTTAAACAAATCATATTATTTGTCTGTTTTGCTTAAGAGATTAAGTCGAATTTTCATTATAAACAAAGGGGAAAAGTTATGAAAAAAGAATTATTTTTATCTGGTTTATTGGCAACATCTTCAGTGTTAGCAATACCGCCGAGTATTCTTGCAAATCAGATCAATCAAGCAATCTATTCAAATTCAGTTGAATATTCTAAACCTTTTCATGGATTATACATTAGTGAAAAAACATATGAACTTATCTATCCCAATCAGACAATGCAAAAAATCCGTCTCGCCTTTTCTTTTGAATCTGGGTATTCGAATGAAATAGCGAAATTGTATTATGTCGATGTCGAGCCAAATGAAGATGGAAGTTATAACAAAATTTTTGAAGGACATTTTGGATTTTTTGATTTATATACATTAACTTATTCACAAGATGAAACCAGTAAAGCTGCAAATGCAAAAAAAGAAATTCCTTTTTGGACTGAAAAAACAGGCACTTATTTTCCTGTTGATTTTGGCTTAAAAATGTTGGATGACCAATACAATAAATTAAAGTTTTTTGGTAAACCGATGAAGCTTTTTTATTCAAATCAAAGTCTTAATGAAACAGAAGAACATATTTTTGTTAAAATTCATTAGGACTACAAAACAATCAACGTTTTCATCGGCTATCATGCTACAACCTAGTGGCTGGTGAAAAATAGTCAAATTTGAGAAAAGTTGGCTGTTTTGCAGCAGCCACTAACTAGTAACGATAATGATCAGACTTAAATGGCCCTAATGGATTGATTCCTAAATATCCCGCTTGTTTTTCTGTTAATTGAGTTAATCGAACCCCTAACTTTTCTAAATGAAGGATTGCTACCTTTTCATCTAATTCTTTGGGTAAGCGATAAACTCCAATTTCTTTATAGCGCTCAGGCTGAGTATAAAGACTTATCTGGGCTAAAACTTGATTTGTAAACGAGGTACTCATTACAAAAGACGGGTGTCCAGTCCCACAACCCAAATTCACCAAGCGACCCTTCGCTAAAACAATAATTTTTCGTCCGTCACTAAATTCATGAATATCAACCTGTGGTTTTACTTCATGTGCTTTCGAATTTTTGTTTAACCAAGCCATGTCAATTTCAATATCAAAATGGCCGATGTTACAAACAATCGCCCCATCTTTCATCGATAAAAAATGCTTCTCCGTTATGATATCACAACATCCTGTTGTTGTAACATAGATATCTGCTTCTTCTGTTGCCCTTTCCATTGTAACGACTTCATAGCCTTCCATTGCTGCTTGAAGAGCACAAATAGGATCAATTTCAGTGATTAAAACACGGGCTCCAAATCCTCGCATAGATTGAGCGCAGCCTTTTCCAACGTCTCCATAACCCGCAACAACAACAACTTTACCAGCAACCATAACATCAGTTGCACGTTTAATTCCGTCTGCTAAAGACTCTCGACATCCATAAAGATTATCAAATTTTGATTTTGTGACTGAATCATTCACATTAATTGCAGGAAATTTGAGTGCTCGCTTTTCATGAAGTTTTTCTAAATTATGAACGCCCGTTGTTGTTTCTTCAGTAACTCCAATAATATTTTTTACAAGATGAGCATATCTTGATTCATGAATGGCGTTTGTTAAATCACCGCCATCATCAAGAATTAAATCAAAACCTTCAGAGCCCCAACCTTGAATGGTTTGATCAATGCACCAAGCGTATTCTTCTTCAGTTTCTCCCTTCCAAGCAAAAACGGGAACACCTGAAGCGGCTATTGCAACAGCCGCATGATCTTGAGTTGAAAAAATATTACAGGATGACCAGCGAACTTTGGCTCCCAAAACATTCAATGTTTCAATTAAAACAGCTGTTTGAATTGTCATATGAATGCAGCCTGTAATTCTGGCTCCCTTTAAAGGTTGAGTTTTTCC
>CAYMLA010000184.1:0-5638 GCA_964390785.1 uncultured Bdellovibrionales bacterium
AGTGAGATTTGAGCGAAGCCAACGAAAAAGTTGGCTGTTTTGCAGCAGCCACTTAGGGAAAGAAGAAAGGAATAAGTAATATGCGTTCAACACAGAAGACATTGGCATTGTGGTTGTTTTTAGTTGTGATTGCTGTTTTTATTTTTCATGCTTTTGAAAGCAGACAAACTAAAAATATTCGAGATTTTAATTTTGCTAAGTTTCATGATGCTTTACGGTCTGGAGAAATTAAATCTGTTAGTTTTCGTCAAGAGTCTGGAGAAATTATTGGGCAGATTAAAGAGGATTATGCAGATAAATTTGGTGGAACTGAATTTGTTATCTATGGGAATACCGGTGACAAGGGATATGAACTTGTTACCAGTTATGGAATAATACCGAATTATGAAAGTTCAGATAAAAATTCATTTTTACAACAAGTTTTTATCAGTTGGCTTCCTTTGATTCTTATTGTTGCCATGTTTTTATTTATTATGCGACAAGTGCAAGTCGGTGGCGGAAAAGCCATGAGTTTTGGTAAAAGCAAAGCAAAATTGTTATCTGAAAATAAAAAGAAAGTCACTTTTAAGGACGTGGCTGGAATTGAAGAAGCAAAAGATGAGTTAACAGAAATTGTGAGCTTTTTAAAAGATCCGAAAAAGTTTACTCGTCTTGGGGGGCGTATTCCAAAAGGAGTCTTGTTGGTTGGATCTCCTGGAACGGGCAAAACTCTTTTGGCACGAGCTATAGCAGGAGAGGCTGGGGTTCCTTTTTTTTCAATTTCAGGTTCTGATTTTGTTGAAATGTTTGTTGGAGTAGGAGCCAGTCGTGTTCGAGATTTATTTGAACAAGGTAAGAAGAATGCTCCTTGTATTATTTTTATTGACGAGATTGATGCGGTTGGACGCCATCGTGGTGCTGGAATGGGAGGAGGCCATGATGAGAGAGAGCAAACTCTAAATCAACTTTTGGTTGAGATGGATGGTTTTGAAGGGAATGAAGGCGTTATTTTGATCGCTGCGACCAATAGGCCAGATGTGCTAGATCCAGCATTGTTAAGACCAGGTCGATTTGACCGACGTGTTGTTGTGAATAAACCCGATTTAAGAGGACGTGAACAGATTTTAGTTGTTCATACAAAAAAAGTACCTTTAAGCAAAGACGTTGATTTAGCTAAAATTGCAAGAGGAACTCCTGGTTTTTCAGGGGCTGATTTGGAAAATCTTGTTAATGAAGCGGCATTGTTAGCCGCGCGTGTGGACAAAAAATGTGTTAATAATAGTGAATTTGAAAAAGCAAAAGATAAAGTTTTAATGGGATCAGAAAGACGTTCGATGGTGATTAGTGAAAAAGATAAAAAAATTACGGCTTATCATGAGGCGGGACATACGTTGGTTGGAAAAAAGTTACCTTTGATTGATCCTGTTCATAAAGTCACAATCATTCCAAGAGGAATGGCTTTAGGTTTAACTCAGACCTTGCCTGAAGAAGACGCTGTAAATTTATCAAAAAATAAAGCCGTACAGATGATTGGATTTTTGTTTGGTGGTCGTGCAGCAGAAGAGATTGTTTTTAAAGATTATACGACTGGAGCGGCTAACGACATAGAAAGAGCGACTGAGTTGGCGAGACGAATGGTTTGTGAGTGGGGAATGAGTGAAAAGCTAGGCCCTTTGCAATATGAAAAAAGAGAAGGGCCTGTTTTTTTGGGTATGCAACAGAGGCAATCTAAGGATTATTCGGATTCGAAAGCAAAAGAAATTGATGATGAAATTTTTAAATTTGTTAATCAAGGCCATCAAGAGGCGGTTGAACTTATAGAAAAAAATATTGATGTTTTACATAACTTGTCTGAAGCTTTGTTAGAGTATGAAACAATTGAATCAGATGAGATTGATTTACTGATCGAAGGTGGGTCTTTGGATGATCTGAAAAACTTACGTCAGAAAAAAGATGAAGAAGTTTTTCATCATGCGGCATGTGAGGCTGAAGAGTCTAAGAAAGAGGCGCAAAAAGAAGAGCAAGAAAAGAGGAAGAATAAAAAAGATCCAATGGGTGATCCTGGTCCAGTTGTTGTTTGATGGCTGTTTGGTAGCAGACACAATGGTTTGGTTGCTTTGCTGTTGCTATTAGAGGATTTTCATTAGAGTGACTTATTATTGAGTGTGGAGATAACACCTTGTTTTCAAACCTAATTGATAATTTATTGTTTTTGTATTCAAATTTAAGAATTCAGGATTCTATTGATTTATTGCTTGTGTGGGTGGTTGTTTATCGTGCTCTTATTTTAATTCGAAGAACGGGCACAGTTCAGATGTTATCAGGATTAGGAATTTTGGCTATAGCTTATGTGGTTAGTATATGGCTGGAGTTGTTTACGTTTAATTGGTTACTTGAAGAGTTTTTTGCTAATCTTTTTGTCATTGTTGTTATTTTATTTTCGACAGAGATTCGTCGGGCGTTGGCTCAAATTGGGAGTAATCCTTTTTTTTCAAATGCTTCTCCAGTTGAAGAAACTCAAATTGTTGAAGAAATCGGTAAAGCCCTTATCAATATGGCTCAAAGAGGAATTGGTGCATTGATTGTTATGGAGCGAGAAATTCAGCTCGATTACAATATTGAAGAAGGAATTGAAATGGATTCAAAAGTATCTTCTGAGATTTTAAGATCTATTTTTGAACCGACAAGCCCCCTTCATGATGGAGCTGTGATAATTAGAAGTGGAAAAATTTATTTGGCGGCTTGTTTTTTGCCTTTAAGCAAAAATCCTGTTTTAGATCGAAATTTAGGAACAAGACATCGAGCTGCGATTGGTTTAACTGAAGAAACCGATGCTGTTGTTTTTGTTGTTAGCGAAGAAGCAAGAACAGTGAGCATTGTTCAACATGGTCATTTAAGTCATGATGTTGATATGAGTGCAATTCGAAGAACGCTCTATGATGTTTATGATATCAAATTTAGTGGGAGTGGGGTTAAAGCATAGTGTTAAGTAAATGGGATAAGTTGTTTATTAATGATTTGAGTTATAAAATAGTTGCTTTTTTTATTGCTCTTATTTTGTGGCTGACCATTTTAGGAAGAAGAGATTTTCCAGTTGCTAAAGAAATGGAACCCGATTTTATAACTCATCATCAACATATGGTTACTCCGTCAGTTGAAAAAATTAAGGCAAAGTTTATTGGTTCAAGACAGGCTTTACAAAAACTATCAAAGAATATTGAACATCAATATGTTTATTTTGATTTATCCAAGTATTCTCCAGGAAAAGTCGAATTGAGGATAACTCAAAAAAACTTTGATTTACCTTTAGGTGCGCGTTTAGTTTCAGTCGAGCCAGAACGTTTTTATGTGATCATAAGACCTAAAGGTCAGGACTAGTTGTTCGATCAATTAATTGAGTGAAGGATTAGTTGTCATTTTATTTTTTTGCGGTGGTATTTTAAGACAAAGCAAGATTCAATGAGGAGATATATTTTTATGGGAAAAACATTATTTGGAACAGATGGGATTCGAGGAAAAACGAATCGTTATCCCATGACTCCTGGGACTGTGATTCGTGTGGGACAAGCTCTTGGGTATATTTTAAGGCAAAGACCGGGAAAAGGGGAGCATAAAAAGGTCGTCATTGGGAAAGACACACGACTTTCTGGTTATATGATTGAACAAGCTTTAGCCAGTGGTTTGAACTCAATGGGAGTTCATGTGCAATTGGTTGGGCCTTTGCCAACACCGGGCATTGGATTTTTAACATGTAATATGAGGGCTGATGCAGGGGTTGTGATTTCTGCATCTCATAATCCGTTTGATGATAATGGCATTAAAATATTTGATTTTGACGGCTATAAAATTTCTGCAAGCATGGAAAAACACATTGAAGACTTAGTGAGTATGGATAATTTAGAGGAATTTTTACCTTCACCTGTTGACGTCG
Source organism: uncultured Bdellovibrionales bacterium (assembly GCA_964390785.1). Classification (GTDB taxonomy): domain Bacteria; phylum Bdellovibrionota; class Bdellovibrionia; order Bdellovibrionales; family CAYMLA01; genus CAYMLA01. Next base: position 3,911 of record CAYMLA010000184.1, read on the forward strand.
GGCGAACAAAACGCATTGAAGATAGTATGGGACGCTACATTGTTTTTGTTAAAAGTGCTTTTCCGCTTGAGATGACTTTGGATGGATTGCGAATTGTTCTTGATTGTGCTCATGGTGCTGCTTATAAAGTTGCGCCTGAAGTTTTTCGTGAGTTAGGCGCAGAAGTCATCGTTTTAGGGAATACGCCCAATGGGACAAATATCAATGAAAAAAGTGGCGCTCTTTATCCTCCGAAGTTGGCAGAAGCCGTTGTTCGATATCGAGCTGATTTAGGAATTAGTCTTGATGGCGATGCTGATCGAGTGATTATGAGCAACGAAAAAGGGCAAATTGTTGATGGCGATCATATTTTAGCGATTTGTGCTATTAATTTAAAAAGTCATGGTAAACTCGCTAAAAACACGTTGGTTGCAACACATATGAGCAATTTTGGTTTGGAAAAATTAATGGCATCTCATGACATTCAAGTGGTTAAGACGGATGTTGGTGATAAATATGTCGTTGAGGAAATGAGAAATAATGGATATGTTTTAGGGGGAGAGCAGTCGGGACATATTATTTTTTTAGATCATGCGACAACTGGAGATGGTTTGGTCGCGGCTTTAAAAGTTTTAGAGGTTCTTCAGGAAAAACAGTGTAAGTTAAGCACATTAACGGATTCTTTTCATAAAGTGCCTCAGGTTTTAATTAATTGTAGGGTGAGTCAGAAAAAAGAATTGAGTCAGCTCATAGGATACAATGAATTGTTGAATGAAATTTCTGGAGAGTTAAAAGGAGAAGGAAGAGTTTTTGTTCGCTTTTCTGGAACTGAGCCTCTTGTGAGAGTTTTAGTAGAGGGTCCTAATGCTGCTAAAATAGGAGAATATGCTGAAAGATTGAGTCATTTTTTACAAAATCAACTTTCTTAGTTTGAATATGAGGTGTTATGTTTAATAAAAAAAAGATAAAATTAGGGGTCAATATTGATCATGTGGCGACTCTTCGTCAAGTGAGAGGAGCGACAACAGATTATCCAGATTTGCTTGAGATTACAAAGTTAGTTAAAAAAGCGGGAGCAGATCAAATTACGATTCATTTGAGAGAAGATCGAAGACATATTCAAGATGTTGATTTAATTCTTTTGTCAAAAAAATGTCCATTGCCTCTTAATTTAGAGATGGCAGCAACAAATGAAATGGTGCAATTGGCTTGTCGGTATAAACCCAATTGGTGTTGTTTGGTTCCAGAAAGCAGAAAAGAATTAACAACTGAAGGCGGTTTGGATGTTTTTCGTTCAAAAAAGAAGTTTAAAACAGTGACCACAGAACTTAAAAATTCAGGAATTATGGTTTCTCATTTTATAGATTCAGACTTGGATCAAGTGAAGGCCTCCTATTGGAGTGGGGCTGATGCCGTTGAGTTTCATACGGGGCGATGGGTTTTATCCAAAGGGGCGGCTAAAGTGAAAGAATGGACTCGCTTAAAAAAAGCAAGTCAATTGGCGCATCAACTGGGTTTAAGGGTTCATGCTGGACATGGCTTAGATTTTGAATCTGCTAAAAAAGTAAAAAAACTTCCTTATTTGATTGAAGTCAATATTGGTCACTCTCTTGTTTGTTATGCCATTGAAATGGGAATTGTTAAAGTTGTTCGTGAAATGATTAAGTGTCTTTAAAGGAATACTTTAAAGATTTTTTTTGAGGGTTGTTATTGAGCGGGCTGTTAATTTTTTTTTAGTTTTTTAATATT
>CAYMLA010000185.1:0-1919 GCA_964390785.1 uncultured Bdellovibrionales bacterium
ACCGGAATGTTTCTTGGAACGGAAGAACGATCCGTTGTTTCGGATTTGAAAAATGAATTGAGTCCAGGATTATTGGTCGATGATACTTTTGTAACACCAGAATCTTTTTATTCCATTGGAGTTCGTTGGACTCCTTTTTATGGAAAAATGACTTGGCTTAATGAGTCGATTGTTCCCTATGATTTTTATGTTCTCTTAGGATATGGAATGACCTCAACCAATCATGGTTTTCAAGAACCGACGGTTCAACTTTCGACAGGACAGATTTTTGCGATCACTAAAGGAATGGCTTTGCGTTGGGATATCAGCTATTCAACTTACACAGCTCGATATGTGAAAGATCTATTAAACACAGTTGGTGATAAATATGGTGAAATTGAAGGGACTCAGTCGATTAATAATTTATTTTTTACTTTAGGATTGAGTTTTTTCTTTCCAGAGGCAGGATATCGATGAGAAAAACGATTAATACAAAATTTTCATCTATTCTTAGTTTAGTTCTTGTTTGTTTTGTTTTTACGGTGAGTCATGCTGAAGAATTAACAAGTGGATTGAGTTTAGATCAAGAGCTTAAAAATTGGGAAAATTTGCAGGGAGTGTTTTCAGATGAAAATGAGTCCTTATTAGTAGCGCAAAGAAAAACGTCTAATAAACGACAAAGAAGAGTCAAAAGAAAAGCCAATTATGATGAGCTGACAAATGCTTTAGAGCTTGCAAAAAGAGGGCGTTTTGTTCCGGCTTCAATGGCATTGTATGGTTTAAGTCGAAAGTCACAATTTAAAAACGAACAAATGCATATCAAGTATATTCTTGGATTAATGTTATTTGAATTAAAGCTCAATCAAGTTGCTGCATTTCAATTTATTGATGTGGTTAAAAATGGTCGCAATCAATATGTTAGAAAGAGCTTAGAAAAATTAGCTTTAGCGGCAGATATTTTAGGTGATGACACCCTTTTAAAATATGCAATTTCAAAAGTTCAGATTGATAAGTTTCCTCCTAGTATGCAAGATATGATTAATTTTCGAATTGGAGAAATTAATTCTACTGCAGGTGATAAAGGCGCTGCTGCACGACATTTTTCTCGTGTTAAGGAGAGTAGTCATTTTTACCTTCAAGCTAAATACAATGAGGGCTTGAGTTTTGCTGAAGCAAGAAAAAATAATCTAGCAATTCGTGCTTTTAAGCAGCTTCTTGAAAAGCATTATGATCGACCAGTAACAGATAAAATAAGAGTTTTATCGTTACTTTCGTTGGCTCGAGTTTATTATCAATCCAATAAATGGGATTTGGCCTTAGAATATTATCGTCAAGTTCCCAGAGATACTCCCTATTGGCATGATGCTCTTTTTGAGTCAAGCTGGGCTTTAATGAGATCGGCTCGTTTTCGTTCTGCTATGGGAAACTTTCAATCCTTACATTCGTCCTATTATGATAACCATTATAATCCTGAGTCATTGCTTCTTCGGGCGATTGTCTATTTGTATATTTGTAAATACGATGAAATGGAGAAGGTGTTAAAATCATTTTCTCAAACATACATGCCGATTAGAAAAAGTGCTAATCAGTTTTTACGAGAAAATCCGGCAAAAACAGAAGTGTTTGATTTATATTATAAACAAATTGAAAAGGCTTATCGAACACGAAAGAATCTGGTTGAAACAAAAACGCTTTCTCATCGTGGTGAGCTTCCGTTTATGATTGGTAGACATATTCTTAGAGAAGGCGACGTAAGAAGAACATTATCTTATTTTGATCAATTGTATCGTGAGTATAAGATTATGAAAGGATTATCGACTGAATGGACGAACTCTCCTCTTGGGCGATATGCTCAAAAAGTTATGTTTGGTCGATTAAAGAACACCAAGCTTATGATTGGTAAGTATACGCGTGATCATTTGGTGCGTGTTCATGCCGAA
>CAYMLA010000185.1:1929-5632 GCA_964390785.1 uncultured Bdellovibrionales bacterium
ATTATTTTAATAAACATCTCAACAACATGAAACTGGGTAAATTTACAAAGAAATATGAACTCTTGATAAATCCCGAATTGAATGATTTATTTGAGCAAGCCGATTTTATTCGTTATGAAATGCTTAATGGCAAAAAACAAATGCTGAAAAAGAAGATTGCTGGAAAAGGAATGAAACAATTGGCCATTGATGAAGAAAAAGAGCGAGATTTTTATGTTCAAAATGGGTATGAATTTTGGCCTTTTAAAGGTGAGTTTTGGCTTGATGAAATTGGAAATTATCACTATCTAGGAACTCATAGTTGTGAGTGAGGGTGTGTGTTTTGAAAAAAATTATTAAATTGAGTGTGACTTCAGTGTTGACATTATTTTTATTTTCGTCAGTGAGTTTTTTATATGCATCAAATAGCAAAAAAACAGTTGGCGATCTACTTAAGAGAGTTGAAGCAGAAAATAGAGGGAAAAATGTAAAATTACAGAAGTCACGATCATCTTTGCCCAGTGGGGGACAGTTTCAGGCTTATAAGCTGAAAAAGAAAGACTTAAGTTCAGTTAAGCCTCCAAGCACGTCTAAAATTATTATGGGTTCAGATAGAGATCAAGTTGCGCTTGAAAAGATAACAGATCAAACGATTCGAGAGCTTTATCGGATGACAAGAAAATTTAGTAAAAGTCGAAATCGAGGGGAACTATGGGTTCGACTTGGTGAGGCGTACTTAGATAAGGCTCGAATTGTTGAGTTTCGAGAACAAGATCGTTATGATAAAGAACTTAAAAATTATTTAGAGAAAAAAACAAGTAGAAAACCACGTTTAAACTTAAAAGAAATTCATGAATATAATAAAAAAGCCATTCAACTTTATGAGTGGTATGTTCGTGATTTTCCAAATGACATTAAAACGGATCAAGCCTTGTATTACTTGGGTTATTCTAATTTTGAAATTGATCATATTAAAAAAGGAGAAAATTATTTTAAATTACTATTAAAGAAATTTCCTAAAAGCCCTTATGTCGGAGAAGCTAATTTTTCTTTAGGAGAGTATTACTTTGAAAATAATCGTTGGAAAGAAGCTTATCAACATTATATGAAAGTTGTTAATTATAAAGGGGCAAGACTTTATAATTTTGCTCTATTTAAGTCAGCATGGTGTTTGTTTAGGATCGGAGAGGTAGGCAAAGCAATTGCTTATCTAGAAAAATTGGTTCGACAACGTCCAAGTCGAAAAGAGGTTGATAAATTACGTTTAAAACAAGAAGCTTTAAATGATATTGTGTTGTTTTTTGGTGAAGGTGGAGATTATAAACGAGCAATTCCCTTTTTTGAAAGTTTAGTTGGAGCACAGCAGTCTTTTTCTTATCTGGAACGTCTTGCTTATTATTATAGTGATAAGGGAGCAAGAGAAGGAGCACGATTTCTTTTTAAGCGTCTGATTGCTATGAAACCACGAGCTGAAAAAACCTTTGATTATCAATATCAAATTGTGCTTAATTATGCTTATGCTTCAAAATCAAGAGTGTTTCGAGATGAGCTATATACTTTGGTAAAAAACTTTGGTGTATCAAGTGACTGGTTGCGTTCTCAAAAAGATAAAAAACAAGCTAAGATTTCATTGGGCAAAACAGAAGCTCTCTTAAAGAATTATGTCCTTCAGCAACATAAAGCAGCATTAACAACAAGAAGTGCTTATTCTAAAAAAATTGCTATCGATGCCTATCAGCTTTATCTTAAAGAAATTCCAGAAAATCCAAATTCGTTTGAAATTCGTTTTTTTTATGGAGAGTTGCTTTATGAGTTTAAAGATTATAAAAGGGCTGCTCTTCAATATCGTGCTGTGGCAGAGGCTAAAAATAAGTCAAAATATGGAAAGTTAGCCGCTCTCAATGCCCTTTTGGCTTATGAACAAACTTTGCCCAATGAAAAGGAGCTTTTAAGAAAGGTTGGAAAACGCTTGGAAAAGATTCCTCTTGATCCAAATTCAAATAATTTTATTAATAGTGCAAAATTTTATGTAACAACCTACCCCGATGCTGAAAGAATGCCTGAAATTAAATTTCGATCTGGTCGTCTTTTTTATTTACACAATCATTTTGATGAAGCGATTCTCGTTTTTAAAGATATTGTAAAATCATACCCTCGTACAAAGTATGCGGAGTATTCAGCTAACTTATTGTTGGATATCTATAATATTAGAAAAGACTATAAAGGTTTAGTTCAAGTTGGAAATGAACTTTTAGCGAATCCACTATTAGCTCAGACGGCAGCAGGAAAAGATATTCGTGGCGTCATGGAAAAATCACAATTTCAACAAGCACAGTCTTTAGAGGAAAATAAAAAGTATATTGAAAGTGCCAAACAATATGAAGATTTTTCTAAAAAGAATCCTCGTTCTGATCTAGCTGTTTCAGCTCGATTTAATGCGGCTGTTAATTACGAAAAAGGAAAAGACTTTGTTAAAGCGATTGCTTTGTATGGAACGATTTTAGGTATTCGAGGCTCAAAACATAATGACTTAAGAGAAAAAGCTAAAAAACAAATTGCAAATTTGTATAGAGATACAGGGGATTATATGGAAGCAGCAAAAGCTTTTGAAAGGCTTGCTGTGGAAAATCCAAGGGATCCACTTGTGTCCAATTATCATTATAATGCAGCAGTTATTTGGGATGGATTTAAGTGGTATGATTCTGCGATTAAAAATTATGAGGCTTATTTTCAAAAATCAAAGAGCGCAGATCGAGTTGAGGTTATTTTTTTGATTGGTGAAATTTGGCGAAAAAGAAATGATTCAAGAAAAGCCATTCAATATTATGAAAGGTTCTTAAACTCAGCTCCTCGTAATGCAAAAATGGTTATTGAAGCTCATTATAAAATTGTTCAAATGAATGAAAAACGAGGTTATCGAACTAAAGCTAAAGAATGGAAAGAGAAAACAATTGCTGTTCAGCGACGATTAGGAAGTCAAGGAGGAGATGAGGGGGCTTATTATGCCGCTTTATGCAAGTTTGATTTAGTAAAAGAAAATTATGATAAATTAGTTAGGTTGAGAATACCTTCTAATCCAGCTCAACAACAAAAAGTGGTGCAGGAGAAGTTGAGTTTGGTTAATCGATTAAGCAACGATTTGGCTTCAGTGATTAAGTATGATAACTCTTCAGGAATTGTGGCTTCGTTGACGTTGTCTGGGATGACCAATGATCATATGGCAGAGGCTCTACTGAGCGCTCCAAAGCCTGCAGGTTTAAATGCCGAAGAAATGAAAGAGTATATGGCAGGCGTAGAGAATTTAGCAAATCCCTTTAAGAAAAAAGCTCTTGAAAGTTTTTCCGCAGCCGTTGATCGTGGAATTCAATTTGATGTTTTTGACAAGTGGTTTAAAGAAGCAAAATCGGGTCTAAGAAAGTATGATAATCAAAAAATGCCAGCAACAGGAGAAACTGGTTTTCCTATCACTGTTGTTGATTGGATAGGGATGCACAAATGAAATTAATTCCATTTCTTTTAGTTTTTTTTATGATGAGTTGTACAACAACTGATCCTGATCAATCAACTCGTATGGACTCTAATGCTGAGGAGGAATTGGAAACTGATCAGTTTGATAGTGAAACAGAAGAAAGATCTCAAAAATCAGATAAGGGCTATCATGGTCTTCGAGAAGCCATTCGAATTAATTTAGGTTCCGTGAAACAACACGAAGACAACAACAACA
>CAYMLA010000186.1:0-5622 GCA_964390785.1 uncultured Bdellovibrionales bacterium
GAACAAATGATTCTTGCAGATAAATGTGATCAGATTCCTTGTTTTGAAACAAGAATGTTGGAAGAAAAAAAATCGTTGCGTTTAAAGCATATGGATAAAGGATACTATTTAAAGTGTGAATTAAAAGCCATTGATGAATTGTTAGATGTAAAACTGTCTGAATTTTATCCCAGTTATTTTTCTATTGAAAAGAAAGTGTCAAACCCCTTGATTCAGGAGGTTCCATTTTCGCTTGCTGAACTTTAGTTTTTTTATGAAAGGTTGCTTGTGTTTTGGAGTTTATTTAGTTGTTTTTTGTCATAACTGCTAAAAAAGGGGATTAATGAAAAAATTAGATTTTCTTGTTCTATCGAGGAATTTTGAAGTTGCAAAGCGCTGTCAAGATTGTGCTCAATATTATAATTTTTCTTTTGAGCATTATGAATCTGTTGAACAATTGTCCAAACAAGAAAGCCTTCATGTTCTTTTTATTGTTGTTGCTGGCTATCAAAGTCAAAATCACAAAGAGGTTATTGAGTTGGTTCAGGGTGTAAAACAGATTTTGCCACTGGCTTCGATTCTTGCTCTTGTTCCTAAAAAACTCACTCACACAGAGATTGAATTTTTCAAAAAATCAGGTGCAAATGCTGTGCTAATCGAAGAAGAATTTTTTGATGCAAGCAAACTTGAGTTTATTGCCTCTCAAGTTATTCGAGCCTCTTATATACCAGTTAAAATTGGAGAGTTTGTTTTAGACACAACGATTGATTTTTTTGTTTATCATATGATGCCTGTCAATGGTAAGTTTTTACCTATTTTTCATAAGGGCTTGCCCGTTACGTCAAATAAAATTGAAAAAGCATTTCAAATTGGAGAAGTTTATGTTAAACGCGAAGATTTATCTCTTTTTAAAAAATATGTACTTGAACATAAAGATTTGTCAGCTAAAGGTTTGATTAGTCGTTGTCGCGCTCAATATTTATCATTAAGTACAGGGTATGCCGATCTTGTGCTTTTGTTGACAAATCAAAGTGAGGCTTCGTCTTATGATGCGGGTAAAGATTTATATCATTTATGTCAGACTATGGCTGGCGAACTTATCAATTCTCTAGGGGCGGTTGGAGATGCTTGGAGTATTGTTACCAATGCAAGCATTAGTGAGTTTGGTCAGGTTGAAAGAGCTCCAGCGGTAGCCTCTTATGCGGGGTTGTTATCTTTAATGAGTGGGATTGGGACGCCTGAAGAAGTAATGATTGCTTCGTTGCTTGCTGATATTGGTTTTGTCGATTTGCCTTCACAACTGAACAGAAAAATTCAAACTGTAGGTTTAGAGGATTTGAATGAAGGGGAGAGGGTTGTTTATGAACAGCATCCCAATATTAGTTTGTTCTTGGCACAATCAAGAAAAATTCCAGTTCCTCAAAATATTCAACAGATTATTCGTTGTACTCATGAACGAGCAGATCGTAAGGGATTTCCTTCTAAAGTGCTTCCAGAAAATATTCCTTTGGAGTCGCAATTGATTCAATTTTGTGATTTTCTTGATAAGGAATCTATGATTACAATGGGGCGAGAACGAAAAGATATCAGCACAGTCAGAAAGGCTCTTTTTCAACGTGAATTTGATTCAGGGCAAACATTTGCAGTTGGGTTTATGAATCAAATTAAAGAATTCATATAGTGGCTGCTGCAAAACAGACAACGTGCAAAACAGCCACTAGTTAGAACAAGTTTAAAGATGTATTTAATAGTTTGCTTTAAAAAAACAAGAATTTCAAATTATACCCAAAGGGAGTTTGTGGGGGATCAATTTGGAAAGCGGTAACTGAAAGAGTTGATACGAAATTCCCCGTGTGGAGAAAATCTCCCCAAGTTCATTTCTATTATTTTTTTAAAAACTGTTAGACATTTCATGATCTTATGGCTGGCCTCTTTTTTGCTTAAGAAGAAATTGTTTGGTTTAACAATTTTAAAAAAAAGGAGAAGTCAAATGTCAAAACAGTATGAATATTCAGGGTTGTGTATGAACTGTCTTCACGCGCCTAATTGTATGCATCGATTAAATCACAAAAATCCAATTATGTTTTGTGAAGATTTTTTTTATGAAAAAAGAGAGGAGGATTTGAATTCAAATTCAAATTTAAATATAACTAGTTCTTGTTATGAAGAAGAAAGTCAATATTCAGGGTTGTGTATGAATTGTTCAAATCGTAAAGATTGTTCTTCAAAAGTAGTTCGATCAGGAGTTGTTAATTGCAATGAATATGATTTAGAAAGATGAGGTTAATAATGAAAATGAATGAATATGCCTATGAGGTTTTTACTAAGCTTTCAAAAAAATACCCTTGGGAGATCGATTTTTTAAGTTCAGTAGAAGAAGTGTTTAAAGCAATTTCGATTTTACTTGATAGTAATGAAAGTTATTATAAATCGAATAAGATTTTAGAGAATCTTATTGAACCAGATCGAATCATTAGTTTTAGAGTTCCATGGATTGACGATCGAGGAAACATTCAAGTCAATGTGGGTTGGAGGGTTGAGTTTAATAATGCTTTGGGGCCTTATAAAGGAGGTTTGCGATTTCATGCTTCGACAACATTAAGTGTATTGAAGTTTCTTGGTTTTGAGCAGATTTTTAAAAATTCTTTAACTGGATTACCAATGGGTGGAGGAAAGGGCGGATCAGACTTTAGTCCAAGAGGAAAAACAGATAATGAAATTAAAAATTTTTGTCGAAGTTTTATGATTGAGCTTTCAAGACATATCGGAGCTAATGTTGATATTCCTGCCGGAGATATTGGAGTTGGTGCAAGAGAGATTGGATATTTATTTGGTTTTTATAAAAAACTGAACAATTCATTTGAAGGCGCTATAACTGGAAAGTCAATTGGATGGGGTGGAAGTTTTCTTCGTCCGGAGGCAACGGGATATGGTGTCGTGTATTTTTTAAATGAAATGATGAAAAAACACAATGATTGCATTGAAGGAAAACTAATTTCAGTTTCTGGATTTGGAAATGTCACTTGGGGAGTTGTAAAAAAAGTGAATGAGCTTGGTGGAAAGGTTATTACTTTATCTGGTCCTGATGGCTTTATTCATGATCCAGATGGAGTAACTGGAGAAAAAATTGAATATATGTTGCAAATGAGACGAAGCAATAACGATATTGTAGCTGATTATGCTCATCGATTTAAAGTTCCGTTTTATGCTGGAAAACGTCCTTGGGTGATTGCTCCTTGCGATGTGGCCATCCCTTGTGCTATACAACACGAAATGGATGAGGAAGATGCTAAGTCTCTTTTAAAGAGTGGTGTTCGATATGTTGTTGAAGGCGCAAATCAACCTCTTACGGATGAAGCTGTTTTGTTATTGCAAGAAAGTGAAATTTTTTATGCACCTGGAAAAGCGACAAATGCAGGAGGAGTTGCTTGTTCTTGCTTTGAAATGTCACAAAATGCATCTTTTTCTAAATGGAGTGAAAATAAAGTGGATAGAGAGTTAAAGGCTGTAATGAGAGGCATTCATGATCGTTGTTATGTTGAAGCTGAGAATCTAGGAAAGACGGGTGATTATTTAATTGGAGCTAATGTGGCTGGTTTTAGAAGAGTTGCTGAGGCTATGATAGATCAAGGAATCGCCTAATAGTGTCTGCTGCAAAACAACCAACGAGCAACAACCACTAGAACCTTCTAAGGAGAATAATTTTTGAGTGAAAGTGAACTGAGTCAATTAAAAGCTCGTAATGAGTTTCTTGAAAAATTTTATCGAGATAATATTCAGAATTCGCAAAAGATTTTGGAGCGTATTAAAGAACTAACGTGCATGTATAATGTTGCAAAGTGTGTTGTTCTTAAGGATGATTTTAAAGATTTATTGTCTGATATTGTCAATTTGCTTCCCGCTGGGTGGCAATTTCCAGATAAAACATCGGCGTGCATTAAAATTTGGGATGACGAGTATCAAAGTCACAACTATGTTTCATCTGAGATAATGTTAGTTGAACACATTTATTATGAAAAACAAATCATTGGTCGGGTAGAAGTGTCTTATCACGGGTGCGTACAAGGTCTTCAGGAACCTTTTTTGAGAGAAGAACAAGAATTACTTTTTTCAATTTCAAATATTTTGAGTCTTTTAGTTAAGCAGCATTTAAATGAGAGACAAAATCGTATCATTCAACAACAACTTCTTCATGCTGATCGTTTAGCTTCAATTGGAGAGTTGGCAGCCGGTGTGGCTCATGAGTTAAATGAACCATTAACCAATATTTTAGGCTTTACTCAACTTTCTCTTAAAAATGAGTTTCTTCCTTCAGTTGTTCTTAAAGATTTAAAGCGAATAGAAGAGGCTTCGTTTTATGCTAAGGGTATTATTCAAAAATTAATGGAATTTTCAAGACAAAGTTCGCCAAAACTTGAGTTGATAAATTTAAGCGATGTCATTGAAAAGAGTCTTTACTTTATTGAGGCCAGATGCGCTAAAGAGAGCATCATTGTAAAAAAAAAGCTGGGTGAAGCTATTCATATTTATGCTGATTCAGATCAAATTAAACAGGTTCTTATTAATTTAGCCATTAATGGAATGCAAGCCATGAAGTCAGGAGGACTTTTGACCATTTCAACGGATAAAGATGAAAATTTTGCAAAATTAATTGTTTCTGATGTTGGAGTTGGGATTCCGCCTGAAAATATCAGTAAGATTTTTATGCCCTTTTTTACAACAAAAGATGTTGGTGAAGGAACGGGTTTGGGACTTTCTGTGTTGTATGGTATTGTTAAAAATCATAATGGAGATATTAAAGTGAGTAGTGAGCTGGGAAAGGGATCAACTTTTTTTATTTCATTTCCTTTGGAGAATAAGAAGTGAAGGCCGATGAAAAGAATAAATATTCAATTCTTATTGTTGATGACAATAAGAATACTTTAGAGATCTTGGAGAGAAATCTAACAAACAACTACTATAAAGTGTCTTGTGTTGATAGTGTTCAATTGGCAGTTGAACTTTTGTCTGAAAAAAAATTTGATCTTCTTATTACGGACAATAAGATGCCTCAACGAACAGGGATTGAATTGGTTAAGTTTTCAAAAGATCATTACCCCAATCTTGGAATCATTATGATTACCGGTTATGCTTCTATTCATGGTGCCGTTGATGCTATTAAAGGTGGCGCAGATGAATATGTTGCAAAACCATTTTCTGATCAAGAACTTTTAGAGTCAGTTCAGAAAACAATTTCTAAAAAAGTGCGTTTAAATTCAAATGATTTAAAGACTTTTGATAACAAAAAATGGATGAATTTAGGTTTAATTGGGCAATCTTCTGAGATTAAACAAGTCTTTTCTTTGATTGAACGAGCCAGTTTAAATGATGCGACTGTTTTGATTACAGGAGAGAGTGGGACAGGCAAAGAGCTTGTTGCGCGAGCCATTCATTATTTGCATTCTCGACGTTCAAATCAGCCTTTTATTCCTGTGAATTGTCCAGCGATACCTGATAATTTATTTGAAAGTGAACTTTTTGGCCATAAAAAAGGAGCTTTTACTGGAGCTACTGATACAAAAGAAGGATTATTTTTTTCTGCGCAAAAGGGGTCTATTTTTTTAGATGAAATTAGTGAGTTAAGCATCCCTATGCAAGCTAAGT
>CAYMLA010000187.1:0-2739 GCA_964390785.1 uncultured Bdellovibrionales bacterium
CAGTGAGATTTGAGTGAAGCCAACGAAAAAGTTGGCTGTTTTGCAGCAGCCACTAGTTAACAACAATGGGAGTCCATTTATGAGTTACATAAACATCACAATATCAAAAATTCTTTTTTTAACAATAATTGTTTTTTTTGTTTTGCATCCCGTTCATTTGATCGCTCAAATTGAAGAGGAGATTGCAGCAGAGGAGGCTCTTGCTGACACAGAAGCCGCTCGAGCAGAGTCTGAAGAGGCAAGAAAGAGAGAGATTGAGGAAAGAGCTCGTTTAGAAAGAGCTCGTCGAGAAGCCGAATCGGCTAAACAAAAAGCAAGATCGGCGGAGTCTGAAGCGCTTCGTGAGGTTACACGAGCAGATCGCTCTGCTGAAAAGGCAAGAAGTCAAGCGGATGAGTCTATAAAACAAAAAGCAGAATATGAATTAAAAGAAAGGCAAGCTTTTGAGAGAATAAAAGCGGCACAGGAACTGGAAAGAAAGGCTATTCAAGCTTCAGAATTGGCTTCAGAACAAAGGGATTCTGCTAAGGAAAAAATGCAAGAAGCTAATGATAGTGCAAGGGAACAGCAAGAGCGAACCAAACAAGCACAAGAGGAAGAAAAAAGGATTGCAAAAGAAAAGCAAGAGGCTTTGGCTTTAAACACTAAAGCTCAACAACAATTGAAGGCGACTGAGGCAAAGGCTAATCGAGAAGTTGCGCGATCTGAGGCGGTAATTGCAAAAAATAGAGCGCAAACGGCTCAGCTTGAGGCAAGTCGTGCCGCCTCAGAAAAGAAAATTCGTCAACTTGAAGATAAAATGAATTCTGCAAAAAAGAGACTAGAGGAGTCTAAGGATCAGTTGGATGAAGCAAAACAAGAATACAATGATGCAAAGGTGCGTGTAGAAACCGTGAAAGCAGAAGTTGACACAGAAGTTATTCGTATGGAAACCGAAAGAATTAAAACTCAAAAAACAATCTCAAAGGTAAAAAAAGCGACTAGTAATTTAAATAAAAAGTCTAGTCAATTGGGTCAGGGTAAAAAATTGCGACTTAAAAAGAATTGCAATATGAGAGCTTCTGCAAACACAACTTCTGCAAGCCGAGGCGTACAAAAGCAAGGAGACTTGTTTTATGTGGTAAACCATAATGCAAAGTGGTACAGAGTTTTTAAGTCTGAAAAGGAAAGTGGTTATATCGCCAAAAGTTGTTTTTAAGTGAATGAATTATTCATGAGTTCACCAAACCCTCCTCCACCAGGGACAATGTATTGGTTTTCATCGAGACCTTTTTCTTTGTCCCAGTTTGTTCCTGGGGTTGTGTTAAGAATATTTGGAGGGGAAAGTCCGCGATCGAGACGAACAGCATAAATAATGGCATCGGGATGATGATCTGCCATGTTTTTTAAGTATTCTGGTGTAACAATCAGATGAAGAGCAATATACTTTCGAGCTTTTCCAAGATTGGCATTTTTGTAAAAGTCAATGGTTGAAACAATGGTGTTTCCTGTGGCTCCCATGGGGTCAGGAAAAAGGACATACGAATCATCAATTGATCCACCAATTTTAGCATCTCCTAAATTGCTTCCAATGACTTGATTGTTTTCGTTGAGGACTCGTGCAGCAAAGATATGATCTTGTCTAATATGATGTGGTTTTAAAATATAATGAAGGGTTTCGTAGCAAATATGGCTAGGAAAAGTGCCAGCTCGTGCTAAATTAACACAAATCGATTTAAGGTTTTCATTTGTCCATGTTCCTTTAAGTTTAATTGAAGGATGCTTTGTTGTCATTCGTGTTGGAATGTTTTGAGTACATACTTCAAATTCTTCACAGACAAGATGGGTAATCAATGAAGAGTAAAGGAGATGAATCAATTGATTAATTGCAGGCTGAATGGTTTCTGGAGAACAAAGGCGAGCTAAAACAGTAGACAAAAAATAATTGTTTAGAACATGAATATTTTTTCCATAGTGATGTTCAATTTCATTAAAGGAATTCATTTAGACAGTCCTTTCTAGAGGATCCACTTTTTTTGTCTTGTAACATGGACGTTACTTTGTTTCGTCAGCAGTTTAGAGTTATCAGTATCTTTCTTTTAAGTTCTTAAAATTTTAAATCTATTTACTGATAATTGACAACTGATAACTGACATCAATTAGTGGCTGCCGCAAAACAGCCAACTTTTTTGTTGGCTTCGCTCAAATCTTAAAGATTTAGTTTCAAGAAGCTGAAAACGGGTTGTTCACTTTTTACAGACTATTAAGACTTTTGTTTTGAAAGTCTTATTTTATAAGGCGTTTAAAAGGAGTAGTTTTTAAAAAGTGAAAAAATTCTAAACGTATTTTTTGCACCATCAAGACCTTGGCCTAGTTATTTTTTTTAAAAAAATGTCTTTTTATTTTTCAAGTCTTTTGAATAGACAGTTTTCTAAAAATTTTAAACGGCTTTTAATTTAAAAAAAGTAAATAAAATCTTGTTTTTGCCTTTTATACAGAGAGTTTTAAGTCGTGGCCTCATATTTGCGTAATTAAAATTGAGAATAAAAAAAGGAGAAGGTGTTATGATTAAGTTTATTACTTTGCTGTGTTTAGTCATAGTTATTCCATTTATAATTTCATGTTCGAATAAACACATTTCATTTAATACAGAAAAAAAGATTAATCCTTATGATGTGGGTAGCGACGATCCCGTAGATATTAAAGATGTGATTGAGGTTATTGTTGATAACCCTGTTATTGAAGATCCAGAAGTAGAAC
>CAYMLA010000187.1:2839-3991 GCA_964390785.1 uncultured Bdellovibrionales bacterium
CTGAACCTGAAATTGAAGATCCAGAAGTAGAACCTGAACCTGAAATTGAAGATCCAGAAGTAGAACCTGAACCTGAAATTGAAGATCCCACTCCTCTTTTTAAAGCTTATACAGAAACTTTTTATCAAAAGATGATTTCTAAAGTTGATATTTTATTTGTTGTTGATAATTCGCCATCAATGAAAACGGAACAAGCTAAAATGGCAGATCGATTTGAAAATTTTATTGAAAATCTTTCTGATGTGGATTGGCAAATTGGAATTACAACAACTGATGTGAGTGATGGACCGTATGGCGTAAAAGGATCGTTGCTACCGTTTTATCAGAGTCATTTAAAAATGATTGATTCTTCTGTTTCTAATGCTGAATTTTTATTTAGAAACACAGTAAAAAGAAGGGAGACTGGGAGCGCAACAGAAGAGCCTTTAAAGGCTGTTATTCGCGCTTTAAAAAAACAAAATACAGATAATTTTGGCTTTTTTAGACAGGGTGCTGATTTGGCAATTGTTATTTTAACTGATGAAGATGAAAAAAGTGATGGTTCAAATAATGCAACAAAGTCACAACAGGTGGTTGATCAAATTCAGTTGATTTGGCAAGGAGCAAAAAGAACTTCAGTCTATGGAATTATTGTTGAGCCGGATGACAACAAATGCTTAAAAGAACAAAAGAAACAGTGTGAAAATGGCGGCGTGTTAACGAGCATATTAAATAAATGTGGAAATTATGGAGAGCATGTGAGCCGCTTGGCTCGGCATTCATTCATGGAATCAGGATTTACTGGAAGCATTTGTGAAAAAGAGTATGGAGCAATGTTGTCGGGCATTGGAGAGACAGTTGGAACAATTGCTCGTTCGATTGAGCTTAAAAGAGACCCCATTGTCGATTCTGTTCAAATAGAATTTATACCGTTTGAAAATCAGGTCAATTATTGGGTCCAAGGACGTCGTGTGTATTTTGTTAAAACACCAGCAAAAGATACGGAAATTAGAATTAAATACAATTCCCAAAAGTAGGCAGTGCATCAAGATTGAATAAATGAGTTGGATTTTTATTGTCTGAGCGATTTTTCGTTGAAGTTTGAATCGAGTATCGCTATTTTCTTTTTATTATGAAAAGATAAACGATTTGTTTAGTGGTTTGGCCGGCGAT
>CAYMLA010000187.1:4001-5605 GCA_964390785.1 uncultured Bdellovibrionales bacterium
TTATGAAAAGACATATAGAATCTAATACAGCCAATAAAGTTTATCGAAAACTCATTAATCCCGTTGAAGAATTTATGAAAATGGAAGCAGCAGGTGGGATTATGTTGATTGTTGCAACCATAGTCGCTCTTGTTTGGGCTAATTCTGCGTGGTTTGAGTCTTATTTTCATTTTGTTCATTTGCATATTGGATTTTCTTTTGGTTCTTTTCACATCGAAAAGTCATTGCTTCATTGGGTTAATGATGGGTTGATGGTGATTTTCTTTTATGTGGTTGGTTTAGAAATTAAACGGGAATTGGTTTGTGGAGAGTTGTCAACTCCCAAAAAAGCCGCTATCCCATTGTTTGCTGCTATGGGTGGAATGGCTGTTCCTGCATTGATTTACTATAGTTTAAATTCGTCAGGGATCGCTGTTCGAGGTTGGGGAATTCCAATGGCTACAGATATTGCTTTTGCTATTGGCATTCTTTCTTTAATGGGACGACGTGCACCGTTTTCCCTTAAAATTTTTCTATTGGCTCTAGCAATTATTGACGACTTAGGAGCTGTAATTGTAATTGCTGTCTTTTATACAGCGGATCTTTCAACTTTAGCTCTTGGAGCGGCGGCAGTTGTTTTTATTATGACTTATATTTTTCGTTTGGCGGGTATACGTAGTTTTTCTGCTTATCTTGTATTAGGAGTCATTGCCTGGGCTGCTGTTTTAAAATCTGGAGTTCATGCAACGATTGCTGGAGTTGTGTTGGGTTTTTTAACACCTCATCGTCCTTGGTATATTTTAGATTACGCTCTTGAGCGAATTAAAGAAGGCTCTCAAAAATTAGTTGAATCAATGACGATCACAAAAAACTCTGGTGAAACTCGGCTGAGTCCTAATGATTCAAAGTATCTTCATAATTTACAAGAAGTGACTACTCATACAGAATCTCCTATGGATAGTTTTATTCATTTGCTTCATCCATGGGTGAGTTTTTTTATTATGCCTGTTTTTGCTTTTGTTAATGCAGGTGTTCGTGTTGAAGGTGTGAGCATGGAAATGCTTTTTGGTCACAGTATTTTTGAAGGCGTTTTTCTTGGCTTATTTTTAGGAAAGCCTATCGGCATTATGTTAGCTTGTTTGTTGGCTGTTTACTTTAGAGTTGGTCAACTTCCTCGTGGAGTTAATTGGTGGCATATTTTGGGCGCTGGTTTTATGGCAGGTATTGGATTTACGATGGCTTTGTTTATTAGTGGTCTTGCTTTGGCTGTTGAGCCTGCTTTGGAAGTTTATTCTAAAATGGGAATTTTGTGTGCCTCCTTATTGGCTAGTATTATTGGTTCAACGATATTGTTAATCGTAACAAGAAAAAAACTTAAGACTTGAATTTAAGAAAAAATTAAGTCAACATAATATTTTCATCTTATTTTTCATAAATAGGCCCCGTAGCTCAGTAGGATAGAGCAACTGCCTTCTAAGCAGTAGGTCCCACGTTCGAGTCGTGGCGGGGTCAAATTTGACTATTTTGTAGCAGCCACTAAAAATAAAAAGCCAGTTCGATATCCATGAACTGGCTTTTTTGAGAAGGAGGCTTAGCGACAACAAGTCCTTGGCTTGTTGTCATTT
>CAYMLA010000188.1:0-5599 GCA_964390785.1 uncultured Bdellovibrionales bacterium
ATACTGTTTTTGTCCTGGTGAATTTGGATTTTTGAAAAACTTTTCTGAGTCCATTTTTTAATCCTTAATTATGGGAATTATAATGTAAATATTGTTATATTATAAAATGTCAAAATCAAGGATTATCTACCAAAAATGACGCAATCATGCTTGTTTCGATGGGTTAAGATGTATTTTTAACTTTTGCACGAAAAGAAGTTTGATCAGAATTTAGGATTAAATTCTTGTTGTGATAGAAAATGCTAAAAATTGATTAAACAAAGAATAGGAAAGGGGCACAGAGGATCTGGTAGTAATGCTAGAAAGTGGACTTTTAATTAAACTGCGCTACGCGAAAATCCCTGTTTAATTAAAACCACCTGTAAAGATTATATTACTTCAATAAATATTCAAATTTTATTATAAATTTTTTACAAACTCTAACATAAAACTTTTACTTCTCTTTTTAATCTACTAAAATTTCAAATTAATATTGATGATATTAATATTGTTAACTACCTTATTTAGTGGCTGTTGCAAAATAGTTGCAGCAGCCACTATTTATAACTTCTCAATTGGAGTTCTTGTTTATGAAAAAATTTTTAAGTCTTCTGTTCATTATTTTTTCAATTCATTTTTTCATATCTTATTCGTTAGCCAATATTTCCTCGAGTTCTTTACACAAAGAAAAAGGCCAACTAAAAACTCACAGCTGTAAAGAAATTTTTTCATCAAAATCTGACGCGCTTTTAGAAAATTTTGACGACAAGCTTCTAAATGCTATCGAAGCCAGCAGCTTAGAAATAGAACACATCAATCTCATTATTGAAAATTCTGCAGGAATTCTGCTTTTTAATGACTTTCTAGAAAATCATCCCATTCCCACAAATTCTCCAGCTATTGTATTAGGGACAAGTCATCCAACGCCAAAAATCTCACAAAAAATCTATTTTAGTCTTTACCACGCTATTTTACTTGTAAAAAAACAAATTCCTCATTGGCACAGTGTTTATCAATGGCTTGGTCTTCACCCCACTCAATCCACATCAAATCAGTTTATGGAAGAACTTCTCAAGAAAAATCGACCCATTTACTTTATTGTCCCTGATCAAATTTTAATTGATTTTAAACCGACTTCTTACACACGCCAAGAAATAGAGTGGCTCCTTAATCACCCTCAAAAATTAAAGCAAGTGTATTTTGTGTTTGGAGCAACTCAAATTAAATCCGATGACGAATGGAAGTCTTGGTTTGAGACTTATCCTGTAACGAGTCGCGATGAATCCGATTTGTCTGTTGTTCGTTTAGCATGGAGTTGGTATCAAAATGGTTTAATCGACGCTAATGATATCCACCCCGGACTCTCTCAAGGACAGTTCACTCCTACAACTCGATATTTTAGCGATGGTACTTGTCAATACACACGCCCCTCATCGTGGTAGGTCGATAATGCTCAATCCAACTTTTTTTTCATTTTTTAAAATAACTCAAATTCTTTGTTTAGCTATTGCTTGTTTTTACTTTCTTCCTCTTCATTCTCAAGACATACAATTTGAAACCGAGCCTTTGATTCCATTCGAGCGAATTATTTATTTTAATAATCATTTACAAACAAAAGTTCAAATTGAAGTTGGATACACAAATTATCATAACATCTATTTTGGACTCATTTTAAAAAACATGGAAAATCCAAAAACACTTCGTTTTATATTTTCTCCAAACACTCTTTCTCAAATTCAATTTAATGAATTGCTCATTGATAGTCCGAATGGATTTTCAACTCACTTTACATCGAATGAAATCAATCAAATTTATGATTTTTGGAATGCAATCAAATCTTTGTTACCTCGAAAAGTCTTTGATTTAATTTCTCCTCTTTTCTCCAGACTCGTGAATAAAACTGAGCCACATCAAATTATAATTAATGAAATGAACAAACTTTATTTTTTTGATTGTCAAAATTTAGGTGAACTAAAAATTGGTTATTTCACATTCAATAATCAGTTCATCGTCGTTAATGTTATTGTCGGCGATATTGAAGGGCATTGTTATGGACGATGCATGTCCTCTTGTGGCAACGATTCAAACAGCGGAACCTACAGCCCATATTGTCTAAATCACGACCTCTGTCATAGAATCATTGGAACACAATGGGGTGAATGTTCAGATGAATTTCTTCAAGCTAGCCTAGATTATTTAACTTCACCTTTCTGTAAATAGTGGCTGCTGCAAAACAGCCACTAGGCAAGCTGCAAAACAGCTTAATCTAAAAAACACTCATAAATGGACTTGATCAATTCTCACAAAAAATGCACACTTAATTTTAAACCTAATCTTCTAACTTTAAACTTGGCTGTTTTGCAGCAGCAATTATTTTGGTGCTACCAAAATAGTGACTACGAACAATTAACTATTTAGTGGCTAGTCTAAAAAAAGTGGCTGTCGCTAAATATTGAAATGATCAAACCTTTGAGGAGAAACAATGTTTACAAATGATTTTATTAAAGAAATTCCCAAAACAGACCTTCATTTGCATCTTGACGGTTCCCTTCGCCTTGAAACTCTTATTGAACTCGCTCAAAAAGATAAAATCGAAATGCCTAGTTACACCAAAGAAGGCTTAAAAGAAATTGTCTTTAAAGACACCTACAATAGTCTTGGAGAGTATCTGCATGGATTTATGTACACCTGTAATGTCCTTAGAAATCCGGAAAACCTAGAACGTTGTGCTTATGAACTCGCCGTTGACAACCAAAAAGAAGGGGTTCGTTATATTGAGGCTCGTTTTGCTCCACAACTGCTAACAAATAATAAAGACCTAACAATGGAGGTTGTGCTCGAGTCGCTCAATAAAGGATTTGAAAGAGCCCAAAAAGAGTTTAACTTACGACCAGAAGTGCAATCAGGACAAGAACCTCCTTTTTATTACGGAATCATCGTTTGCGCTATGCGCATGTTTGGCAAATCCAATTTTTCTCCTTACTACACTGATTTTTTTCATATTCACCAATATTCTGAACCCATCGAAGTGATTAAAATGGGGGCACTTGAATTAGCCAAATCTGCAGTCAGAATTCGTGACCAAAAGGCAATTCCAATTGTTGGCTATGACCTTGCCGGTCAAGAAGAAGGCTATCCAGCAAGCTATTTTTTAGAATCTTATGCCTATATTCATAAGCACTTCATGCACAAAACAGTTCATGCAGGAGAAGCCTATGGCGCAGAAAGTATTTTTCAAGCCATTACAGATCTCCATGCCGACCGCATTGGGCATTGTTATTACCTCTTTGATACAGACAAAATCACTGACCCTGAAATCAAAGATAGGAACGATTATGTTAACTCTTTAGCTTCTTATATTGCAGAAAAAAGAATCACTGTTGAAGTTTGTTTAACCTCCAATCTTCAAACCAACCCTCACCTCAAGGACATTAAAAATCATTCCTTGAAAAAAATGCTGGAAAAAAGAATCTCAACGACACTTTGTACTGATAATCGTCTCGTCTCCAACACCAGTATTTCTAAAGAAGTTAAACTTGCTGTGGATAATTTCAACATTACACCAAAAGAATTAAAAAGCATTATCATTTATGGTTTTAAACGCAACTTTTTTTATGGATCGTATTTTGAAAAAAGAAAATACGTGCGCCAATGTATTGACTATTTCAATAAAATAGCAGAAAAACACAATATTAATCTTGAATAAAAGAGTGTGTTTGAAACATTTATTTACCCCTTATCAATTTGGCCTTATAATGATTGTTATAACAGCTCTCACTTGGTCTGTTCTAGCCATCGCCTTAAAAGTCGCTATTGGATTCACGGATAACATTACAATTGTTGGTTTTCGCTTTCTTGTAGCTTTTATTTCATTATTTGTTATTATGCTTATTTTTTTTCCTCAAGACCTAAAACAACTTAAAAAACCACCAAAATTAGCTTTTTTATGTTCTCTCTGCTTGGGACTTAATTACATTGGTTTTCAAACAGGAATATCTGACACCAATCCAAGCACCACTCAAATCTTTATTCAAGCAGGGCCTTTAGGATTAGTTTTAGTGGGTGTCTATTTTTTTAAAGAAAAATTAAGCTATTCTCAAATCTTTGGCTTTTTAGTCGCCGTTCTTGGCTTTTATCTATTTTATTCTGATCAAATCAAAGATTTTGAAACCTCAACGTCCGTTTTTACAAATGGAATTTTATGGGTTCTTTTTGCTGCATTTTGCTGGATTATTTTTAGCTCAACCCAAAAAATATTATTTCAAAAAAACTGGTCACCCAATACCGTTAATCTCATCGTTTATGGAGGAGCAGCTTTAGGATACCTTCCCTTTTTAGACTATAATAATATGTTCACTTGGAACTTTTCAGTTTTCTTTCTTATGGTCGGACTAGGATTAAACACTCTCATCGCCTATGCTGGATTAGCCATCGCTCTTAAATCGATCCCCACTCCTCATGTCAGCATCATCATTGCTTGTAATCCAATTTTAACACTCCTTTTTATGACTCTTCTTGATCATCTTGAAGTTCGTTGGATCACTCCCGATCGCATTCATCTTCTCGGATTTCTTGGGGCAATTTTAGTTATTGTGGGCGTTATTCTTGTTCTTACAAAACCAATTTCTCTTAAAAAAAAAACACCCCCCCCTCTATCTCCCACATCAATCCCGTCAATCAATTAATTTCAAATACTTAACGCAAAAGCTATTCAAAAATTTCTAGACCAAAACAAGATTGACATACGCAAAATATACGCTTAATCTGGATTTAAGTTACGCACAACATACGCAAAAAAATGAGGTTCAACAATGGGACTCACACCAAAACAACAGTTAATTTTAGACTTTATTAAAACATACAACCAAGAAAATGGTTATGCCCCCTCCCAACAAGAAATAGCCAATCAATTTAATTTCAGTTCACTTGGAACTGTTCAAAACTACATTGTACGCCTTCGAGAACAAGGCCATTTAGAAAACAATCCCAACGAAAAAAGGGGAATGAAAGTCATTGAAACAGACATTGTCCCAATTGCTCAAAAAATTCAATTGCTCGGACGAGTCGCCGCTGGAAAACCAATTGAAGCCATCACTCATTTGGAAGACCTTGAAGTTCCAAAATCCATGCTTAAGGGAAATGGAGATTTTTTTGCTCTTCAAGTGCAAGGCGATTCAATGATTGAAGATGGAATATTAGAAGGAGATTTTGTCGTTGTTCGACGACAACGAACGGCTCAAAATGGAGAAACCGTTATTGCTATAATAGACGATGAAGCCACGATTAAGCGTTATTATTTTAACAACAACCAAATTGAACTTCGACCAGCAAACCCTGCTTACAAACCCATACAGGTTCAACCACAAAATCAATTTTCAATTGCTGGTGTTTTACAAGGAGTGATTAGACAATTTTAAACTTAATTTTATTTTTAATTAATAATATTAAATCAGTTGCTCGATAAAATAAAACTTGAAAGGTAAGCTCTTTCAAATCAAACGAATCACGAATTGAATTTATTGCAGAGGTTTTACAACTCATGACCTTCTGTGGCTTCTGTTTGCAATTTGAGCGAAGCCAACGAAAAAGTTGGCTATCATGCTACAGCCTAGTGGCTGCT
>CAYMLA010000189.1:0-1836 GCA_964390785.1 uncultured Bdellovibrionales bacterium
TGATTTTTCTATAAAGATCCGTTTTAAAATGCTTATTTTTTAAAAACTGACCACCAGAATAGCAATAAAACACATTCTCTGAATCAAGACGTCGTAAAATTTCAAAACCGATATCTTCACGAGATAAAAGCCTAAACTTCCGAGGCTTTATCATGTTTGAGGCTTTTTGAATCTGACAATTATATTGTTTTAAAAAATTAATGATTCTTACTACAATAAAAAGAGTATAAATGTCATCTCGTGTAAAATAAGGGCTATCAACAGCCATCGCAGTCAGTCTTGATAAAATCAATTGACTTTCTTGCACTGAAAAACAATCTCGCTTTTCTTCAGCATTTGGGACATGATAATAAATTGAAGCACCAAGACAAACCGGTTGATTCGCAAGAAAGACGACACTATTAATCATATCGTCTATGGTTTCAAACGGAAAACCAATAATCAAATAAACCGTCAAATCAAAACCCAATTTAGAGGCGCTTTCAACAATTGTTTTAAACTGCTCCACTGAATGAGGTCTTTTAGTCAATAACAATGTCGAATTTTTTGAAGACACTAAAGATAAATTTAAGCTTTTAAAATAAGCTTTTTTCATTGAATAAAGAATTTCCTCATCAAGATTATGATAAGAAATTCCATTCATTGCTGTTAATTCAATATCATCAGAAAATTCCTGTTCAACCAAATGACAAAATGTCAAAAATCGCTCTCGATTAAAACTCAAATTATCATCTTCAAAATCAAAAACTCTTATGCCCTTTCCATACCAATGTTTCATTTCCTCAAGGACATCAAAAGGATCTCTTGTTCGAAATTTTTTAAACACAGAATCCACACTGCAAAAAGTGCAACGATATGGGCATCCTCTAGAAAGCATTATTAAGGTGATCGGTTTCCCTCTACATAAATAATCATTAATTTTCAACCCTGTAAAACGAGGATAAGGAATCTCATTTAAAGGCATTAAACTTAATTCTTGATTAACAAATACTTCATTTCCACATTTAAAACCTAACCCTTTAATAGATTGATTTTTAAAATCAAAATCATGCCCTATTAACCGTTTCATAAGCTCCAGAAAAGGCAATTCACCCTCTCCACAAATGACAAAATCAACACATTCATGCTCAAGACTTTCTTCTGGAAACAAAGAAACATGGCTTCCACCAAGAACGGTAAGAGCACCAACAGCATTTTTGGCAATTTTTGCAACTTCAAGTGCATTTTGATAATAAGCGGAAAATAAACTTGAAATACAAACAACATCCGGATTCATTTGCTTTAAAGAACACGCCATTTCTTCAGCGGATGCGCCAAATCGATAAAACTGATAAAACGTTGAAAATGGACTTTTATCCGAACAAAAATAATACTCTTTAAGATAGTTTAACTGAAAGGGAAGTGAAATTGATTTTTTAGAATATCCCGAATGAAAATCAATGATTTGGGTTTCAATTTCTGGCAATTCTTTATTTAAAAGCGCCTGAAGATACCCTAAACCTAATGGTTTCAAACGAATATTTGTTTCGTAAAAATCACAAATAGGAGGCTGAACGAATAAAACTTTCATGAATTATTATTTTACATTACTCCCTAAAACCGACCAGAAACGTCTTGTCTTTCATATTTTTCAAGTTCTTTTTGAACCCAAAAAAACCAATAAGCTAGATTAGGATGTTTTTCAATTAAATGTTTTGCTTTTGTTTCATCAAGTCGATACCAAGCTTCAAGACCTCCAACGGAAAAATAACCGCTTACCTCACTCTGATCAATTGGACTCAACGTAAGATCTTTGACTTCTTCGATATTTTCAGGACTGTCTGGTTTCGATTTATG
>CAYMLA010000189.1:1846-5597 GCA_964390785.1 uncultured Bdellovibrionales bacterium
CTACCCACTTGACCTAATATTTGTTTTTTTTGGTATTCATAATAGGAATACCAATCATTTTCAATTGTTGAATTGGGCTGAATGGATTGAGCAATTATTTTTTTTATTTGCGAAATTCCCTTTTCTCTTTTTAAAGATTCAAAGAGATTTCTATCGTCTTCCCTATAATCCAATACAGCCTGAATTTTACTATCTAAAGAGCTTGTATCTGCCACTTTTCCAAGAGGAGAGTTTTGACTACCATAATTAGACCCGCTTGTTCCTCCTGTCGAATTCGAAGGATTCTTATTTTTATACTTATTATCATCATCTTTAGAACCCCAGAAAGACGGCCCTGCAGGACCAGAACCACCAAACGCTCCTTCTGCCCCTTTCCCGCTTTCACTATCTAGATTATTGTCCAATTTCTTATCTTTGCCTGCATTGCGTCTACTTAAATAGTCTTTCAAAGAGAGTCGCCCAGAATAACCTCGATTATTACCATAAGATTCATAATCTGAATAATACGAATCTCTCATCGAATCTCCATAGCGCGAATAATCTTGGTAATCTCTTTGATAATCCCTGTAATCGTTTCCATAAGAGCTGTCACTATTACCAGATGCATACTTTTTTCTATAATTTTCTTTCCATTCTTTATAACGATCCTTCCAACTGTATTTTTTTTTCTCTTTAGAATCCGATGAGTCAGAAATTTTATCTGAATCTTCCCCAGAATTATTCTTTAACTTCCAATCTTTATACTTTGATTTCCATGAACTCATTTGATCACGCGACGAATCTGTCAAAGACTTTTTATCAGAAAATGACTTAAGATTCTTTGATTGACCACTTTTAACAGAATTTGAACGATATCCAATGGTATAATTTTCATTGTCGTTATCTTGATTTTTATCTTTTTTTTCTTTATTAACATTATCTTTTAAATGTGGAGAAACCAGATCAGCACTATCATCGGATGACAAAAATTGACTCCCAAGATAACCCAAAAAGACTATAAATGTTACCCAAATGATTATTCTCATACGCGAACTCCATTATTTCTTACTCTATGACCACTTATCAACAAACACTTTCCTTATTTCGTGGCAATGACTAATAAGAGAGCAAAAATCATTCCAAACAATGAAATTAATCTTTTTTCTTAAATAATGCTTCAGCGAGTTCCCTTTGCTTTGATTGGGTGCTGTCTGGTGTTCCAGTGCTCATATCAAACAACTTATACCTTACCGCATCTTTATCTAATGGTTTTTGAGCCAAACACTGAACTCGACACTTTCCATCAACAAGGCCTTCTTGATAAAATAAAATCTTCATGCCTTTTAAATTATGAAGCAACTCATTAGAGTAATAATAATAATTTTTATAGGCTTCATCCATCGAAATGGCTTCTGATTGTTCATCGACCAAATAAGAATCAACAACCAACATTCCGCCCTGCTTTAAGGTGCGCATTAACTCAGAATAATACCGTTTAATTGGAGGTTTAAAATAACTCATAAGCACAACTTCATATTCCATAATTCCAAATAAAAATAAATCCAAATCAACCTGTTGAAAATCAACTTCTATAGTCTTACTTGATGCAAGATCTTTTGCTATCTCTACAGCCTTTGAAGAAGCATCAAAACCTTTAACCTTAAATCCATTTTGTGCCAAATACACTGAATTTTGACCTTTACCCATACCCACATCAAGGACTTTCCCTTTTGGTAGTCGTGAAAGCACTTGAACCAAAAAAGAAGACGTCTGAAAATTATCAACGTTATTATTAGAATAATAAGAATCCCAGTAAGATTTTGCCGTCATATTGCCCCTCCTCTAACCGCTGCAAAACAGCCAACTTAGCTGTATCAAAAAAAAGGCTCATAAGTCAACTTCATCATCAATTGCCCTCCAAGAACGAGGAGAATGCTCTTTCAAATAAGCATTAATATAACTATACAGGGCATAATCAATCCAACGACGATCACCCAACGGTGTTTTAAATTTATTTAAATAACCCAAATGTCCTCCGTACTGCTCTAAATGCAAATGAACCTTATCTGACAAATGAGCCGTAACATAATCCTTATAATCGATAAAAGGATCATCTCGTGAAGTGATTAGAACTGTAGGAATTTGAATTTCTTTTAAAAAACGCTTTGATGAACATGACGTATAATACTCATCTAAATCCTTAAACCCGCTTAAAGGAGCGGTAAAAATTTTATCAACGTCTCTTAAATGTGCAGAATTTGAAATTTTAAAATTTTGTTTTATCAACTTATTCTTATACTTAATCTTAATGGATTGCTTTATGTCTTGAACAAATTTTTTTTCATAGACTCGATTAAAACCTTTTGATAATTTCTCACTTGTACTATAAAGATTTATTGGAGCATTAACAGAAATAACGAAATCTGGTAGCGTTTTCCCCTTCACTCCTGCTGCTAAAAGCAATAATATATTCCCACTCATTGAAAAACCAACAGCGATGTGCTGCTTCTGTGGAAACATTTTTTTTCCAAACGCAATCACTTCAGAAGCATCTTCAGCTCTGCCCATATGATAAGGTTTTCGAGCAAGCCCAGCTCCCTGACCGCACCCCCGATGATTGACCATAAAAACATTGTGCCCCATTCTCCTCACAACCTGTGCAAAACGTTGAATATAATTGGATTCAATTGATCCTCCCAAGCCATGAAATAAATAAACAACATCTCCATCTGTTCGAGATTGATTTAAATAGACAACCAATGTGTCTCCGTCTTCTAAAGCGATTCGATAGCGAGTTCGACGATATTTTGTCTTTTTATGAGAAATCCAATAACCTAAAATGGTTTGTAAGTGTCCATTAAATAACCAAAAAGGGGGGACACAGGACGATAATTGGGGAAGCTCAAAATGCAACATAAATATATTATGACACTGTTTTTACTTCATTTTCAAGAATTCGATCGTAAAAATTGTTTAACTTTCAAAAACCCAGATTGAACCTCACCCTTTAATCTAAATTTTAATCCCTAGACTTTCCAAATTGAATTGTTTCGAGTATAATAATAATGGAAAGATTATGAAGATTTATAGAACAAAACGTTACCCTCAAGTTGATGGAAAAGCAGCCATTGAAATTGAAATTGAAAACATTCTTCAAATTTTCGATGGTCGAGACCCTGCTCCTTTTCGTTATAAGGACTTAGACGACGATGCCGTCGATTACATTGTGACCTCCATGATAGAAAACTCTGTCTATCAGGTCGAGAAACTTTTGGTTTTTGTTGGATCTTATGACGAAATTCCCACTAAAACCTCAAAAGAAGATGTGATTAAAGCCATCCATCAACACTTTGCCTACGAAGCAGAACTCACTCGAAAAAAAATTAATAATATCCTTAGACAAGGTTTTAAAGCACTTCTTATTGGAATTTCTTTTTTATCATTAGCAATACTCGCTTCAAAATGGGTGTCATTAATTGAAATTGAATTTTTTTCTTCTTTTTTAAAAGAAGGCCTTCTTCTTCTTGGATGGGTCTCCATGTGGCGCCCCATTAATGTATTTTTATATGAATGGTGGCCTTATGCTGACTTAAAAAAAATCTATTTAAAGCTTTCTGAAATCGAAGTAGAAATTCTTCCTTCAAAACCACTGCATACATATCTCTCTGAAGCCAAATAGCCACTACTTAGTTGGCTGTTTTGCGGCTTGCCTAAGTGGCTGCTGCAAAATAGTCAAATTTGAGGCGCGCGAGTTCAAATCGAACGAGGCGTA
>CAYMLA010000190.1:0-3644 GCA_964390785.1 uncultured Bdellovibrionales bacterium
TTAGTATAGCAAAGAGTAGTATAGTTCTTCGTCCAGGAGATCTTCTGATCACTGAGTCTTTCAACGAATCCTTCTATCATTTATAATTTTTTAAAATATACGCTTTTAAGTCAAATTTAAATTTAAATTAATAACAAATTAAATTCATTGAGTGGCTGACGCAAAACAACCAACATTTAAGAACTCTAACCTTATTCTAACGAAACATTAACGTTGTTTAGGTAGAATCAGTTTAATGTCTTTTAATGAATACTTAAACTCGCAATTTCAATCTCGTTTAGAATCATTTAAACAATCAGCCCCTTTATTTGATCACTTAAAAGTTGACCTTCATTGCCATGATTATAATAGCGACGAACCAGATGAATTAATCGGTCGGATTTTAAACATTCCTGAAACATGGATTTCAACAAAAGATCTCGTTTCTACATTAAAAAAAAATGGATGCGATTTAATTACAATCACCAATCATAATAATGCACGTTCCTGTTATCGTCTTCAAGAGGAGGGAATGGATGTTCTTGTCGGGTGTGAATTTTCATGCACTGTTCCTGATTTTAATATAGGCATCCATGTGTTAGTTTATGGCTTTAGTCCGGAACAAGAAATTAAACTTCTTAAACTCAGACAGGATCTCTATAAATTCCTACGATATTCAAAAGAGCAAAATCTTCCCACCATCTGGGCTCATCCTTTATTTTATTATAGTCAATCAACTCCACCCCCCTTAGAATTTTTTATGAAACTTTCGTTGTTATTTGATCGATTTGAAGCAATTAACGGACAACGAAACACCTGGCAAAACTATCTAACAATCAAATGGATTGATTCATTATCAGAAGAGAAACTTTACGTTTGGTCAAAAGATTTTAACATTAATTCTAATGATTATTGTATGAACCCGATAAAAAAACAAATGACGGGTGGATCAGACAGTCACATGGGAATTTTTTCAGGGCTCACTGGCACTCAGTTTTGTATTCCTCATTTAGAGGAAAAATTAAGACAAGGAAAATTAAAAAGTGACTTGGTTTTACAATCTCTTTGTGAAGGACAGTTTTTCCCTTACGGAAGAAGTCATAGCAGTGAACGATTAACAATCTGCTTTCTAGACTATTTTTGTCAAATCGCCATGAACATGAAAGATCCCGGTTTAATTCGAATGATTCTTCACAAAGGAAAACCCAATGAAAAAATCCTAGGATTTATTTTATCAAATATGTTTTCTGAAATGAAACAACATAAAAATACAATGCGCTTTTTAAAAGTGTTTCATGAAAGCTTTAGAGGCAAAGAAGTCGGATTTTTTGAACACTTATTTTTAAATAAAGACTATCAACCAATTTCAAAAACAGTTTCTCAGTTGGCTCAAGAATATAATAAAGGAGCAGAAAATTTCACAGCAGAATTTTTAAACCAAGCTTTGCATGAAATTTATAATCAATTTTCTCAAATTTTCTTTAGTCGTTTGACTCAAAAAAGCAAATCCTCTTTTATTCCGGAGGTTAAAAAAATCTCTAGTTTTGAAGAATTAATCAATGTTTTTGAATTGCCCACTCAAATTAGAAGCTATCTCAATACAGAGCCTTCTGCGTCAATAAATAAGCTAAATGTAAACAACTTTTTAGATCGTCTTTCTTTTCCTCTTTTAGGTCAAATTGTTTTATTTGGAGCAAATTTTACAGCCACTCATGTGTTAAATGCTTCACGTCCATTGCTTAATGAATTATCTGATTCGTTAAATCTTAAACGACCAAAAGAAAAGATTCTTTGGCTCACAGACACCTTTGATGATAAAAATGGTGTTTCTAAAAGTCTTCAGTTTATTCATCAAGAAATTAAAAAAAGAAATCTTTCCATTGATATTCTTGTTTGCAGCAATACAATTCAATCAGACAGCAATTTAGTCATTATCAAACCTGAAATTGAATTTGTCTTTCCATTTTACAAAGATCAGCCCATTCGAATTCCAAATCTGATGGAAATTCATAAATTGTTTCGACAAGGGGAATACACCTCAATAATCTCTTCAACAGAAGGAGTGATGGGAATTATTGCTCTTATTCTAAAACAGGCTTATTGTGTCCCAGCTTATTCGTTTTTACATACAGATTGGATCATCTTTCTTCGATCGGTATTAAAATTGGAAGCTCCTTTAGTGAATCGAGTGAGAAGAATTTTGCGTGCCTATTATCATCGATTTGATGGGCATTTTGTTTTAAATAGTGACCACAAAAAGTGGCTAACACGCAAAGGAATGGATCTCGATCCCAATCGAATTGAGAAAATAGCTCATTGGGTTCCTGATCAATTTAATCCTGTTCCTAGTCAAAAAAAACCTTTATTTGGTCTTGAAGAAAATGATTTTGTATTGCTTTATGTCGGTCGATTGAGCCTTGAAAAAGGAATCAATGATCTTGCCTCAATTTATTACGCAATTAAAAAAAACCACCCTTTAACTCGACTTGTTGTCATTGGTCAAGGGCCGGCTCAAGTAGAGTTAAAAGAACAAATTCCAGATCTCATTGATCTCGGGTGGGTCGATTATTCAAAGCTCAATCAATATTATTCATCAGCCGACTTTTTGCTTCTTCCCTCTCGATTTGATACATTTGGCCGTGTTGTTTTAGAAGCCATGAGTTGTGGGTTGCCCGTGGCTGCTTATGCTAAAATGGGTCCCAAAGACATCATTGAAAACAAAATCAGTGGACTTCTTGAAAAAAATAAAGAGTCTCTCGCTCAATCCATTTCTGACGTTTTTGATGAGCCACAAAAGTTAATTGAACTTAGAAACGGAGCCTTAGCTCGATCACAAGTTTATACTCCTGACTCATTTTTTCAAAAGTTAAACAAGATCTTTTGTAGCACGCACTAAATAGTGGCTGCTGCAAAACAGCCACTATTAGTGCTTGATGAAAAATAATTTGAGAATTTTTTACAAACCCCATTCTTTCCTCTTTAAAAATGATACTGGATGTGTATAATAAAACCAGCCAAAAGGCTGTGGCTGCTGCAAAACAGCCACCTTTTTCGTTGGCTTCGCTCAAATCTCACTGCGACGCACTTAATAATGTACGACTCGCTCGATTTGAGCTCGCACGCCTCAAATTTGACTCTTTTGCAGCAGCCACTAAATAGTGTCTGCTACAAAATAACACTACCTAAGGAGGGGCATAATGAATGTTAAAGCTTTATTTTTAATGATTGCTTGTAGTTGTCTTTTTCCTCTTAGTTCTTCAGCTCACCTTTTTGAAACAGATGACAATGCTTACAGTTATAGTGATTGCATCGGTCTCGCCTTTTGTAGAGACAGTTTTCCGCCTCAGTTTATCGAGGAAGCTCAAAACCTTGGATTTTCTCCGGAAGAACTACTCCTGTTGATTCTTGATGAAGAAGAATCTGGTCCATCGTATTAAGAATTATCTTTTGATTTTTTTTGTTGTTTTGCTTGGGACTGTTATTCTCATTTAATTTAGCATTAAAATCGTTAATACGGATCCGCTAAAAACAATAACAACAAAGACAGAAATTGAAATGCGATGAATTATTTTTTCATAAACAAAATCGCGTTCCATTGGCTTATTAAACGAAGATTTTTCTATAATTCTATTTTCGATTTTATTTACTATATCTATGATTGATCT
>CAYMLA010000190.1:3654-5570 GCA_964390785.1 uncultured Bdellovibrionales bacterium
TAATAAATCGTTCTTCGAAATGATTTAAAATTAAATTTAAAACCAAAATAAATCCGAACCAAAGAAAAAAAGCTATTTCAAATCGTCCTGAATAAACAGTTGTTATTCCAGAAAAGACTTCATAAAAATGCCAAGAAATTAAAAGTGCAACAGGAAAAAGAAAATTTTTAAGCAATAACAATTTCCAATTTTTAAAATTTTCAATTAATCGTTCCCATGATAAATGAACGAGTTTCATATTTGCCAAATGCTTATCTATATTTTTTTCTGAAACTAAAGACGGGTTAAAACGTCGAATTCTTTCTAGAATCAAATGGCCTTGTCCCAAAAAAGAAAGCACTTTAATTTTATGATTGGATTTTAATACGATTGTATACCCTCCAAAAAAACGAGGAGCAAATAACGATATCTTCACTCTTTCAATTTGATCAAATCCAATTACTTTTTTTGAAAATTGAGATTCAACAATAAGACAATCAACGTAGAGTTTGTATCTTGAAAACAATCTTGGATACACAAAAAATAAAAGACGATACAAAAGGGCAATTGGCACAGAAGAGGCTAAAACAATGGTTATCATTTTTTGATACCACATGGCTTGAGAAAACCACTCGATTTTGACTAAAATAATTGCGGCTTCTAAAAATAAAATGCTGAATAAAATTATATAAAAAACTTTTTTAAAAACAGCTCGATATTTTAATTCAATTGGCTTTGGTAGATTTTGACTATTTTGGGAGAGCTTCGAATTAATCAACAAAGGCCTCCCTCGTCGCAGGCAAAACAATTACAAATTCAGATCCTTTTCCTTCATCTGAATGAGCCTTGATTGTTCCTCCCATCGCACAAATCGTGGAATAAGTGAGGTGCAATCCTAACCCCATTCCCTTTCCGACTGTTTTAGTTGTATAAAAGGGATCAAAAATATGGATTAAATCATCTGAAGAAATTCCTCTTCCATTATCTTTTACTGAAATTTCAATTTTATCCTCGCCTAACCAACGCGATTGAATCGTAATGATTTTTTCTGACTTATCATCGCCACTTAATGCATCTTTAGCGTTGCTTAGTAAGTTAACTAAAACTTGATCAAACTGAACTAAATTTCCATTGATGTACACTTTTGAAGATGGAGAATTGATTTTAACTTGAATTTCATTTTTTTTAAAAAACTGCTGAAATAAACTCACCACACTATTGATTTGAATATACAAATCAAAACACTCAATTTCATTTTTGTCTTTTCCAAATAAAACAACCATTGTTTTAACGATTTTTGTCATTCGATCAATAGTATTTCGCATTTTGCTTAGATACTCACGTGAAGATAAAGATAAATTCTCCTTTTCGTAAGAAATTCGATCCAAATAACCCAATAAAATCGTAAGTGGGTTATTGATTTCATGAGCGACTCCTGCTGTTAAATTGCCTAAGGCAGATAGTCGACGTCCAACTTCCAATTGTTGTTGAATATTATCCCTCTCCTTTAATATAGTATCAAAATCTTTTTTAATCAGATCTAACGCTTCAAACACAGGCTTGAATGGATGTTTTTTAACATTTAAAGGCATTTTCATCCCCGTTTTATCCCAATCAATTTGGCCTAAAAAATCAAGCAATTCAATACAGTATTTTTCTGTATGACTCGTTATAAAAGCTTCTTTTTCGAAGTCATCAAAATTCTTTAATCCTTCCAAAGAGTAAACTTTCTTAAGAGCCCCATCAAAATCATCACAATTATAACTTTTGAACGGCGCAAAAATTGAAGTGAGTTTTAAAACTGTGCTCATATAAGAGTTCAATCCAAATATGATCACGGAATGAACAGAATATTTTTGAATAAATCTTTTATATTCAGTCATATAAGCCAATCGAGCTGTCCAACGACTTGATCTTAATTGATTCCAGTTCATTAT
>CAYMLA010000191.1:0-5562 GCA_964390785.1 uncultured Bdellovibrionales bacterium
AGCAAACCGTAAAAAATAAGGATAAACTAACCAATACAAAAATTTCTAAAAGAAAACCCCAAAAAGCAATTATCCAAAACCACAATTCAAATTCAACATAATTTAATGAAAGACAACAAACAAGAATAAGCAAAACAAATGATAACGCCAAAATCAACGTTATCACCCCCATCACTTTTCCAATTAAAAACGTTTGACGAGATAGAGGACGAGATAAAATTGTTGTATAGGTTTGCCTTTCATGTTCTTTTACAAAAACTAAATTAGTTAAAAGAATACAAAGAACCGCGACAACCCAATGAGTCGCTGTCATACCTATGTTAATAATAATCCTTCCTTGCTCTTCAAAACTCAATTCGCCCAAAGTTAAGCTCATCAAAATTAACAAAAATGAAAAAACCAAAATCCCATATAGAATTCGATTTCTAATCATTTCAGAAAGGGTCACTCGAATAATGACAAATAGTGCTTGAAAGAAACAAATGACATTCATTATGACAAACCTTTTTCTATACACTTGTTTCGAAACTCTTTAAAAATATCTTCTAAATGACTTTTATCTTGCTTTACTTCTTTAATATCGTATCCATCTTGTATGAGTTGAATAAGCTTGACATTAACTTCCTCTTCTTTGTCAAAAAAACACTCTAGATCTTTCTTAAGGCTTCCCTTTTTATTGTAAACAATTTTAAACTTGATCAACTGGGACTTCATTACTTCATCTAATGAGCCATGAAATATACTTTTTCCATCATGAAGAATCACCAAATCATCACATAATTCCTGAGCATCATGCAATAGATGACTACTAAAAAAAATAGTAACTCCACTTTGTGCCGCTTTTCTAATTATGTTTTTAACATCGATACGACCATCAGGATCAAGTCCCGACATGGGCTCATCCAAAATTAAAAATTCGGGCTTATGAATAAGCGCTTGAGCAATTCCTATACGCTGTAACATACCCTTTGAATAAGCGCGTAATTTTTTTTCTGATGCATGAATAAGGCCAACATCATTTAAAACTTGATCAATATATGTTGAAGTTACTTTTTTAGTGCTTAAATTTGCATGAAAAGATAAAAATTCTCTTCCAGATAGAAATTCATAAAAATACGGCCGTTCAGGAAGAAATCCAATTTTTTCTTTTACTTTAGAAGTTAATTTTTCTCCATCAAAATAAGTGATATGACCTTCGCTTGGATACAAAAAACCAAGCATACATTTAATAACTGTTGTTTTTCCAGAACCATTTGAACCTATAAATCCTGTGATTCTGTTTTTTTTTATTTCAAAACTCACACTACTTAAAACTTCAGATTTTTTTCTCCAAAATCCAATTGGAAAGCTTTTTCTTAAATTAACAACATTAACTAACGCCATTTTTTCTCTCTAATGACTTAACCCATTTTACTTGATCTGTTTTAAAAACCATTATTTAGTTGGCTGTTTTGCAGCAGCCACTATTTATTAAAATTTTTTAAGATTCTCTTCACTATAAACCATCTCAACCTTTACATGTTTATACTGCTCAAACTTATATCTGAGCTTAATTGTCTTATAAAGCAAATCGTTCTTTTCCAGTCCTTTACCTTTCGCTGATAATTTAATTTGTTTTTTTAAAAACTTATAAGCGTTGACTGGATGTATACAAATTCCTTTACAAAAATAAAACGAACCATCTATCGGAACGAGGCGCGTTTGAATTAGCTCATATTTTTCGAATCCCTCTGTCCACTGACTTGATTTAACAAGAACTTTTTTTCCAGTATACAAATCTTTTAAGTAAACATCCGTATTTTTAACTTTTATAAACTTAAACAAACTATGGTTAACGTGTTTTAATGATTGAACAATTTTCAAATCAACAATTGAATTTTCTAATTTTCCTTCTAAGATTAATTTTTCAAAAAAAGCAACTGGAGTAAGATTTGATTCTTTAAGAGGCCTTTCAAGCAAATACCAGTCTAAAAACTGTAACATCCTTTGTTCAAAAACATGATTCACTTCTAAAAAAAAAGCACTGTTTTCAAAAAAAGAATTTTTGGCTTCAGTAACTTCCTTTTCAAAAGAAGATGATGTAAAAAAATTTTGTAAGTATTCTAATGTTGATTCAAGTTTTAATGCTGTTTCTGTCATAGATTTATTATCTTATAAATTCTTTTTAATCCCGTCCAAATGATTCATTAATCTAGTCCCAAAAATAGACGATCCCATCGAATTTTAGGAACTTTTCGAGACACAAATTGAGCTGAGTTATCAAAAGAAATAACAACTCCAATAACTTGCCCGATATAATTTTGATAAGAAATCATTCCCCAATGACGCGAATCGTTGCTTGTCACACGATTGTCGCCAAGAACAAAAAAATGATCTGGGGGCACAGCAACTGGACCAAAGGATTGGTCTTCCCAATTTGAATCCACCATAATCAAATATGATTTTTGTTTGAAAAATTCTTTTTTAACTAAATAAAAATCAAATCCAGACAAAGATTCAATAACGTCTCTATGATAAGACTCTAATTCAACGGCCTGATCATTAACAAATAAAATGCCATTTTTTATTTCCAACAAATCTCCAGGCAGTCCAACAACACGTTTTACGACAACAACGTCTTCTTCTTTTGGATGCATAAACACGACAATATCGCCTCTGTTTAAGTCAAATTTTAAAAACCAAAAATTATTCAAAAAAAATTTCATTTTATTAACAAAAACAATATCACCTGAAAACAAAGTTGGAGACATAGACGACGTTGGAATGTAATATGCGGAAAACACAAAATAACGAATAAAAATAGAAACTAAAATTGATAAAACAAGAACACTAAAATAAAACCGATATCCCAATTTATTCATAACGTTTAAAATTTTTATCAAAACCTTTTAAATTATAAATCACAAAATGATAAGCAATTATAACTGCTACAGGCCATGTAAAAAACCATAAAATTGAAATTAAATAATCCACAAACCCAACCTCCTATCTTAATAAAGATGATGGCTATTCTCAACTTCCTCTTCAGTCATTTTAGTTGAACTCATTAACGTCCAAACATAGATAATATAAGCAATTACAAAAGGCACAAGAAGTGACACGTAACTCATGACACTTAAAGTATAGTGACTGCTCGATGCATTTTGAATCGTTAAAGAACTTTGCAAATCATGACTTGAAGGATAAAATGCAGTATGATTAAAACCCGAAATCGAAAATAAAGAAAAAACCACTAAAACAGTACCAAGACCTCCATACCAGATTCCTTTGTCACTATCTTTAAAGATAGAACGAAAAATTGAAATTAAAACAAGAATGGTTCCAAGCAAAAATGGAACAATTCCAATAATATGCAGTTCAATTAAATTCCAAAAATATTTTCCAGTCAAAAGACTGACTTCCCCTGTTAATGGATCAACTGAAAATCCTTTTCTTAAAAATAAGGCCATTATAAAACCAACAAAAAAGGGTAAAAAGAAAAAAAAGTCTCTATAAATGGATCTCCTTGCTCTTAAAATCAGATCTTCACTCTCAATTTGATTGATCAAATACTGAGCCCCCATAATTCGAACTAAAAAAAGCACAGTCAACCCTAATGATAAATTAAAAACTGAAGCTAAGGCCTCTAATCCTCTCCAAGACGATTGCCAAGTTCCAAGATTAAATGAATTAATTAAAAAAGGAGATCCACTAAAAAAAGTGGCAACAGCTCCTCCGACAAGTAACGGTCCAAGAATTCCATTTAAGAATAAAAAAGACTCAAATGTCTTTGCACCAAAAACATTATTTTGTTTCTTTCGATATTCATATGAAACAGCCTGTAAAATAAAACTAAACAAAACCAACATCCAAAAAAAATAGGCACCACCGAAGCTTGTCGCATAAAACTTAGGAAATGATGCAAACAAAGCTCCACCAAATAACACTAATGTTGTAAAACCCAATTCCCATTTTCGACCCAAAATATTATAAATCATTGTTTTTTCATTTTCGGTTTTTCCTAAAGACCAAACTAAAGTTTGTCCTCCTTGAACAAACATTAAAAAAACAAAAAGAGCACCAATCACACAAATAATAAACCACCAATAATTCTGTAAATCAGAAAGAGATAAGGATTCAAACATTAATCAACCCCCTTTGGCCCTTTAGAAATTTGCGCAATCATAATTCTAAGTTCTACAAACAATAACACTGCAAATAAAACAAAGAAAATCCAAAATGTCGTTTGAACAGCCGACGATGCGATTTGGGTCGCACCCATTTTTGTTGGCAATAAATCTTGAATAACCCATGGTTGTCTACCTACTTCAGCAACCACCCAGCCTAATTGAGCGGCTAAATAACCAAGAGGGATTGAAAAAAAACAAACCCAATGAAGGAGTTTATATTTTTCAATAGGATAATTTTTTGTTAAAAACAGCATTACAAAAAATAACATAATGAAATAAAAACCCAATCCAACCATAATATGAAAACTATAAAAAACCAAATCAACCGGAGGGACGGCCTCTTCAGTTGATAATAAATAACCATACCCCATATACTTTGAATTCTCTTCTGCAATTTTTTTTGATTCACTTAATAACGCTTGATCATCAACCTCAAAAGCAGCCTTGTATTGCCTTAAGGAATAAAGAGCCAACTGTCCCTTTTCAATCTTTTCATTGACTCCCATGATGTTAAACTGCTTATTTCCATACAACAAATCATCAATTCCGGGGACAAAAGCATTAAAATCTCTATAAGCCAAAAAGGAAAGCAGTGAAGGAAATTCAATTTTAAACAAAAAAGGATCTTTATTGTCTCCAACTGTTTTTTCTCGATTAAGTAAACCAAAGGCCACAAGTCCTGCATTTTGTTGCCCCTTATAAAGCCCTTCCATTGCAGCAAGTTTCATTGGCTGAGTCTGAGCAACAGAATGTGCCGAATGATCTCCAGTGACAACAACTCCAATTGAACCAATCAAACCAAATGATGTTGCAACAATGATGCTTTTTTTTGCAAATTCTAAATGTCGATTTTTAATCAGATACCAACAACTAATTCCAAGTACAAATAAAGCACTAACAACAAAACTTGAGCTAAGCGTATGTGTAAATTTACTTATAGCGACTGGAGAAAAAATAACTTCCCAAAAATTTATCATTTCATTTCGTGCAGAATCTAAATTAAAATGAGTTCCAACAGGATATTGCATCCAACCATTGGCGACCAATATCCACACTGCAGACATGCTAGCACCAAATGCCACTAACCAAGTTGACAATAAATGAAATTTTTTTGTGACCTTCTCCCAGCCAAAAAACATGACGGCAAAAAAAGTGGCTTCAATAAAAAAAGCAAATATCCCCTCAATAGCCAATGGAGCACCAAAAATATCACCAACCACCCAAGAATAAGTTGACCAATTTGTTCCAAATTCAAATTCTAAAATTATTCCAGTTGCAACACCAATGGCAAAATTAATTCCAAAAAGAGTCATCCAAAACTGAGTGGTTTTTTTCCAAAACACATCTCCTGTCTTGTAGTAAATGGTCTCCATAATTGCCATAATATAAGACA
>CAYMLA010000192.1:0-2524 GCA_964390785.1 uncultured Bdellovibrionales bacterium
GTCGTTTTTTAAAACAAGAAGGGGTTCGTCATAATGTATTAAATGCAAAACATCATGAGAGAGAAGCAGAAATTATTGCTCAAGCAGGTCGTAAAGGAGCAGTGACGATAGCAACAAATATGGCAGGACGAGGAACTGATATCGTATTGGGTGGTAATCCAGAAGCGATGGCTAAAAGAATCCATTCAGAGGAAGATGGGGAACAATACAAAGAAGTCTTTGCGCAGTTTCTTAAGCAATGTGAAGGGGAGAAAAAAGAGGTTATTGAGGCTGGAGGATTAATTATTTTAGGGACAGAAAGACACGAGTCTCGTCGAATCGATAATCAGCTGAGAGGTCGTTCTGGGCGTCAAGGAGATCCCGGTGCAAGTCAATTTTTTCTATCTTTAGAAGATGATCTTATGCGTATTTTTAATGGAGAACGAATTAAAAAAATCATGGAAACACTCAATGTTCCAGATGATGAACCAATAACGGCAAAAATGGTTTCTCGATCAATTGAGGGGGCTCAGAGAAAAGTTGAAGGACATCATTTTGATATTCGAAAGCACTTAATTGATTTTGATGATGTTATGAATCAACAACGTTTTATTATCTATTCTTTGAGAAGAAAGGTTC
Organism: uncultured Bdellovibrionales bacterium; assembly: GCA_964390785.1. Taxonomy (GTDB): domain Bacteria; phylum Bdellovibrionota; class Bdellovibrionia; order Bdellovibrionales; family CAYMLA01; genus CAYMLA01. The sequence goes on from CAYMLA010000192.1 coordinate 619, forward strand.
TTGATGGAAAAGAGTTAGAAAGAATGATTTTAGATAATTTAGGAGACGTCACCTCATTATGTTTGGATCTTCATGCGAACGAAAATGAGAAGAAAGAAAAATGGAATTTGGTAGGATTGAATCAAGCTCTCATGCAACATTTTGGTCTGCAGCTTCAATTTTCACCTCTCAAAGAATTAACGGTTTCTACAATCACTGATTTTGTAAGTGAGTCTGTTAAATCCATTTATGATCGTCAAAAGATGACTCTTGGGCGATATTTTGATCAGATTGCAAAAATGATTTTACTTCAAACAATTGATACCAAATGGAAGGAGCATTTATATTATATTGATAAGCTAAAAGAAGGCATTAATCTGCGAGCAATGGGGCAAAAAGATCCGCTGATTGAATATAAAAAAGAAGCTTATTCTGCTTTTGAAAAACTTTTAGATAATTTAAAATCGGAAACAATTGAAAAATTGTTAAAAGTTCAAATCGTTTCACCAGAAGAAGCAGCTCAAGATTTGAGTGTTCGTAGGACTTACGGTGATGACATGAATTTCGAAATGGAAGAAGTCGAAGGATTTTCTGTTGCTGAAAAAGCTCAAGAGAACTTAGCAAATTCTTTAACAGAAAAAAACAAACGAAATCAGCAAAAAATGTTTTCTAGTGGTCCTGGGTTGGATGACCCTAATGCTCCAAAGTTGAATCGTGCTCAACGACGAATGATGGCAAAAAAACAAAAACAAAAGAGTCGAGATTAGAAATGAGTGGGAAATAGAGAGAGATGTCTGATTGTCCAATTTGTGGCAGTTCAATTAGTGATGATTTTGGCATGCAAGCCTGTGAGTCTTGTGGAGCATTTTTGTTTGTTGATATGAATGGGCATATTGATGTCGATTTTGATCAAAATCATCAAGATCAGGCTGAAACAAATAGTGTCGACATTGAGGGGCAAGAGTTAGTTAATAATGAACAAGGACAAGAGTCGGTTGATAATGAACAAGAAGAAGATTTTTCAAACTTTGAAAAGTCTCAAGTTGATGATTCTTTGAATCAATCAGAAGACGAAATTGTTTCTCAATTTGAAGAGTCAGACGAAAAAGATCAACTTCAGTCGAATGAATTTCATTCCATTGAAACTGGTTTAGATGGATCTTCTGATTTTTCAGATGTTTCTGAATATGCTAATTCTGAACTTTCTACTGCAAGAGAGGGTTTGTATTTATATACATTAACAATTTCAGATATTGATTCAGCTTATCTCAGAAAAGAAATTGAAGAGGCGTTAACTGACGTTCGATTTAAATGGGATCGTGAATTATTAGTGAATAAAATTAAAGATGGTGTATTAGTTATAGAAAATATAAACGCCGTGAAAGCAAGTGTGTTGGTTAATCGTTTAAAAAGTCTTTCCGTTCGTGTCGATTGGAGTCAGCATGCCATTGTACAGGCTTAGTTTTTTTCTTTTTCTTTTTGTATTTTCTTTTTTGATACAGAATTCTTATGCTGATCAGATGAAATACAATCAACATATGAGTGAACTAAAGTCAGCAGCATCCAAGGTTGAATCCTATGATGAAGAAATAAAACGATTGGTTCGATTGAAAGTGGGACGTACAGATCCTAAACTGATAGATGAGATCACTCAACAAATAGCGGAAGCAGCTAAAAATCTTGAATTTTATAGAAAACAATACGACAAGCAAATGGCTATTATAAAATATCAGTTTCCAGAAAAAGGAAGTGAGTTAGAAAAGAAATACAAAAGAAAAGAAGCTAAAACAATTGAAGAGTATACGAGTGAAATTTCTATTAATGATAAGTTAGATAAGGTTCAAGATACACTGGTTAATCAATTAGAGGCTCCGTTGCCAATTAAAAATTTACCAGATGAAACCAAGTCGGATCATGTAAAAAAAGA
>CAYMLA010000192.1:2534-5532 GCA_964390785.1 uncultured Bdellovibrionales bacterium
GGAGAAGAAAAACCAGTTATAATTATAAAATAGAAATTCTTAATCAATTTTTATAAAAGTAGGAACTGTTTTTTCAGAATTTTTATCTTTTTTTAATTCATCTTCGTAGATTTGAAATGCTTTTTTGGCCTTTTTTTCATTTTCTTTATTTTGAGAGTTTCGTTTTATTTGCTCTTCAATATTGATTTTATCTTGTTCTTCGGCAGACAGTTTAGGTTTAGGTTTGTTTCCGAAATAGATCACCTTTCCATTTTTAAAATGAACATGTTTAACTTGGAGATGGTCATTGTGAAAGTATTTATAAACCCAACGGTCTTCACCATATGCTCTTTGGGTGTGTTTGGGGTTGCCTAAAATCTCTAGAACTTCATCTTTATTCATTTCGTTATGTATTCGTGAAAAAGATTGGTGCATTGGAGTTTGGCAAGAAAGAAGAATGAAGCTGAGGCAAATAAAAATAGAATTAATTCTAACAAAAGGATGAATAAAAAGTGATAATTTATTTTTCACAGGAATTCTCCTTGTTAGAAATGAGTGACTTTCCTTATTACACATCAGCCCCTATTTTAGTGTTTAACATTAAAATTTTTAAGCAGTTATTAAGGTTTTGTAATCAAAGCTAGACCTTTTGGCCATTTCACAGTAACAATCACAGTGGCAAAATGACCAAAGAGATTATAAGAGAAAAGAATTAGTAATTAAAAATATTTGTTCCTACGGCAAAACCAGCACCTGATGTGATAAACACTATTGTATCACCTCTTTTTAGTTTTCCATCTTGAATGGCATGATGAAAAGCCATTGGAATGCAGCCAGATCCAGTATAACCATATCGATCCATCACACAAGTTGTTTTTTCCATCGGGAGTTCAAGGATGTTCATGACTTGTTCGATGACATAACGATTAATTTGTGTGAAAAAGATATGATCAATTTGATCGACTGTTTTATTTGTTTTTTCTAGTAATTTTTTAGTGATCATCGGCCAAAGACGAACATTTCTGTCACCGGGGAGAGGTTGAATAAGTTGTAAACCATATTCTCCGCTGTCTAAAACTTCATGAGTGACGGGGTTTTTGGTTCCACCAGAGTAAACTCCAACAAAGTTCCATTGTGTTCCGTCGGCCATATATTGTCCATTGATATATCCAGAAACATCATCATCAGTCGTTCTTTCTAAAACAATGGCTCCAGCTCCATCAGCAAAAATAGAAAATCCAAAAGCATCTTTATCACGAACATATGCAGGCATGTTGTAAACACCGACGACAACGGCTTTTTTCATTGTAGGATCAGTTTCCATAAGTCGTGCGGCCATGTCGTAAGCTGTTGCAAAACTAGCGCATGAAGAATTAATATCAAAACCTGCGCCCCAGCGTTCGCCTTCTTGTATTCTGCCTTGAACAATTAAGGCTGTTGCAGGTGAAATGTACTCTGGAGTGTCTGTTCCAACAATAAACGCGTCAACATCATTAGGATTAATTCCAGCATTATTGATTGCATTTATTGCGGCTTTAGTTGCAAAATCTGCTGTGGTCTCTTTAATTCCTCTAAGGCGAGCCATATGTCTTTGTTTGATTCCAAGCTTGTTTTCAAGTTTAGCTGAATCAAGTTCGATTCCGGTTAGCTTTTGAAGTTCATCGTTATCGATAGGTTTTCCAGGGGCATAAATTCCTGTTCCAATAATTTTTATTTTTGCCATAACTTTCTCCCTCTTTATTTTTAACAAAGATTCAATTTAAAAATTTTTAACATTCAAGTTAATTTTTGTAAATCTTAAAACGTAAATCTCTCTTCGCTTTATTCACAAAAAACAGCCACGGATTGACTAAATTATAAATCCACATTCTTTGGCTTGTTCAAAAAGTTGATCTCTAAAGTCGGGATGCGAAATAGATATAAGAGCACGCGCTCGTTCCGGTACAGTTCGTCCTCTTAAGCAGGCAGAACCAAATTCTGTTACAATAAAATCAGCATTGCTGCGATGAAGAGTGATTGGAGTGCCTTGTGGAAAAGTTGGAACAATTGTAGAGATTGTGTTGTTTTTTGCCGTTGATCGACAGGCAATAATAGATTTTCCTTTGCCGTCATAGCATTCTTTAGCTCCAATGGCGGTGTCGCTTTGTCCGCCTGTTCCTGAAAATTGTGATGTTCCTATGCCTTCACTAGCGACTTGCCCTGTTAAGTCCACCATCATACAAGTATTTACTGAAATCATTTTTGAATTTTGTCTGACAACAGCGGGATCATTGACCCATGATCCTCTTCTAAATTCAACGATAACGTTGTCATGGAGCCAATCATAGAGTTTTTGAGAACCAAAAGCGAACGTACAAACAAATTTGTCCTTATAAAAAGCTTTCTTTTTATTTGTAATAACTCCCATTTCATAGAGTTCAACCATAGAATCGACAAGCATTTCTGTATGAACACCTAAATCATTTTTGTTTTTTAAAGATAAGGCCGCGGCATTAGGTATGGCTCCAAATCCAATTTGAATTGTTGAACCGTCTTCTACTAAATCTCCAATGTGTTGACCGATTAAAGTTTCTATTTGTCCCGGCTCAACAGAGGGCAATGCGGGAACAGTTTGAGTGTTTTCAACGAAGTGAGTGACGTCAGAAATATGCAAATGAGTGTCACCAAAAGTACGAGGGAGGTTTTCGTTGACTTCTAAGACAATAATATCACAATTTTCGATAATTTCTTTTTCGTAAGTAATGCCTAAAGAAAGTGAAACATAACCGCGCTTGTCGGGAGGGGTGCAGGTACCAAAAAACATATTTGGTTTTTTAGCATAGATGCGATCAGTTGCTGAGCGGTGCAGCATGTTTGGAACAAAGGAAACAGTACCAGTGTTGTTTTTTATTGCTTTGCGAGATCCTGGTGCGTGAAACCAGCTCGCCAATTCAAAATGGCCTTTCATTTCTGGTTTCATAAAAAAGTCATATTCCCCCAATGTGAGGACTGAAAAGACTTTTACGTTTTTAACTCGTTC
>CAYMLA010000193.1:0-5529 GCA_964390785.1 uncultured Bdellovibrionales bacterium
TGTGACATATCAAACGGCGACACAACCTTATAATCTTTATCCAGAAGATCTTTCCCGACGAGGTGGATTCTTTGAATTTGATATAAACAAAAGAAAAGTCATTGATTCCACATTAGTTGAGACTTCGGTTCCTCTTTTAAGTGTTAAGTGGTTTTTTTAGTCGTTGACTGACGAAACGAAGTAAAGTTTTCGTTAGGAGAGTTTTCCTAAAAAAGTTTGAACGTCTTTAGGATTTACTAGTCCTTTTCGAGTAAGAGATTCCAAGAATTTTTTAAAAGTGATCATGCCGGATTCAGAGCCTGTTTGCATGGCCGAAAGAATCTGATGAGTTTTAGCTTCTCTAATTAAGTTAGAAATGGCTTTTGTACTTCTTAAAACTTCAAAGGCAGCAACACGACCTTGTCCGTCAGGGTTTTTAAACAAAGTTTGTGCAATGACTCCACGAAGACTTTCTGCAAGCATTGTTCGAATTTGTTGTTGTTGGCCTTCTGGAAAAACATCAATGATTCGATCAACGGTTTTGGCGGCATTGTTTGTGTGAAGAGTTCCAAGAACAAGGTGGCCGGTTTCGGCGGCAGTGAGTGCCAAAGAGATGGTTTCAATATCACGCATTTCCCCAACAAGAATGATGTCAGGATCTTCGCGGAGTGCGGATCGAAGTGCATTAGAAAAAGTTCTTGTGTGACTGTTGACTTCTCTTTGATTAATCAAGCAGTTAACATTTGAATGAACAAATTCAATCGGGTCTTCAATGGTGATGATGTGTTCAGAGCGTGTTGTGTTAATGTGATGAATTAAGGCAGCTAATGTTGTTGATTTTCCAGATCCAGTTGGTCCTGTAACGACGACTAATCCTCGACTCACATTAACAAGGTCGACTAAATAATTGGGAAGCCCCAAGTCAGTGGCAGATAAAATATTTTCAGGAATGATTCGAAAAACAGAACCAAGACCTTTTCTTTGCATAAAGATATTGCCACGAAAGCGAGCTAGACCTTTTATGGTATAAGCAAAGTCGAGTTCCCAGTTTTCAATGAATGTTTTTTTTTGTTTTTCAGTTAGAATTTCAAATATTAGCGCTTGGCAGTCTTGATTTGAGAGATCAGAATAATCCATTGGAAGCATTTGGCCATGAATTCTTAAATAAGGGGGAGCGCCACTTGTGATGTGAATATCTGAAGCTTTAAATTTTATCATTTGTTCAAGCAATTCATCAACCTTAGCCATGAGTACCTCTCAATATGAGTTATCGTATCAGCAGCCACTAGGCTGTAAGCAAAACAGTAGTAGCCACTATATGTTTCGGTAATTTTTAAAAAAAAAGTATATGACGTTAGTATAAAGTTAGCTTAGAGCCGTCGATTGAGACTTCTTTCTTTTTTTGCAGAGAAGTTATAGTTTTCCATTTAATAATGTGTTGCGAAATAAGAATAACTGTTCTTATTTTGAAATTACCACTATTTTGCGAAGGCTACTACGAATAGAGCGATAACTGATTAGGCTGATCATTCTTTGCTGTTGACTTGATTTCGAAGAATTTGGTTTAGTTTACTAAAAATATGGGTGTTATCCATAAAACCAGTGAATAACTCTGAGTTGATTCCTTTGGCCATTATGGGAACATCACTGGCTGTGTGTGTGGCTTTATTCATTAAATGAGCTGACTTTTGTTGTGACTTATCGTTTTTATTTGAGACGTCAAGATGGCCAGGGCCAGTTGCCCAAGTGATAATTGAGCGTTTTCGTCGAGTGCTTATTGTTTTTGGATCGGTGACATTACCAAGTGGACTGAGAACAGATTTAAAGGGCGAACTATCATATCCATTGAACGAAAAGCCACCTGTTTCATGATCAGAAACAACAATAATAAGAGTGTCTTGATCATTTGTTAAACTGTCGGCCTTTTTCACAGACTCATCAAGTTGTAGAATTTCACTGAGATAGTGTGCTCCATAATTATAGTGGGCGGCGTGATCAATTCTTCCCGATTCGACGACTAAAAAAAATCCATTTTTTTCAGAGATTTTTTTAGCTTGAAGATATTTGGTTCCCCATTCGACCATCTCGGTTAATGAAGGCTCACCCAATTGGTCTGATTTTCGATCAAGTTCATATTGCATGTTTTCATATTCAAATAAACCAATGACAGGCAAAGATTCTGTTGGTTTAAGCGCAATAAGTTGTTTTTGAGATTCCACATATTTCCAACCCTTTTTTTCTAAACTTTTGATAAGATTAAGCTCATCTTTGCGTTCCCCTTTTTCTTTTGATTCGGGATCTTCCCAAGTTGAAGGATAGAAACTTTTTCGTCCACCACCAAGAATAAAGGACAATTTTGAATCAAGAAGTTGTTTGGTGATTTCTTGAAAATTTTTACGACTGCTTGAGCGAGCATAAAAAGCAGCCGGTGTGGCATCGCCCACATGAGTTGTTGTGATTATGCCGAGATTTTTGTTGTTTTCAAAGGCGATTTCAAAGAGATTTTTTCGAATTGTTTTTGTGTCAATTTTAGTTTGAGAGGTGCTGCAATATCCAAGAACACCATGATTTGTTTTACATCCAATAGCCATTGCCGTTGCTGCAGCAGCCGAATCGGTGACTCGATCATAAGCGGCGTGAGTTCTCACTATTCCGATCTGTGGAAAAGATTCAATGTGGAGCCATTGGATTGCGTGGGGTTTTTTGTAATAGCGTGCAGCACTGATGGAATTAAAGCCCATTCCATCAGCAATGAATAAAATAATATTTTTTGCCGATTGAATTTCTTCTTTGTTTGCAAAGCATACTGAACTTGAAAACAAAGAAAAAAAGAAGAAAAAATAAACGGCTATGATTGAAAATGAATGTTTCATGAACTTCCTCCAAGTTGAAAAAATTAAAACAAATTTTTTGTTAGATCTTTAATTGAATCAATCCACTTTATCGTTGTTTCTTGTAAAAGTCTCTTATCTTTGATGTGTTTTTTGTTAGAAAGCGGAAGGATGAAGCGTGTAAATCCGAGCTTTGTTGATTCCATTAAACGTTGCTCAATAAAACTGATGGTTCTAATTTCTCCAGTCAATCCGACTTCTCCCATAATGCATGTTTGGGGGGGGAGAGCCTGACGTCCTTCACTTGATAGTATGGCAGCCATAACGGCTAAATCACAAGCGGGTTCAATCAATTTTAAACCTCCAACAACATTAACATAGACGTCGTGATGAGTAAAAGAGACATTAAGATGACGATCACAAACGGCCAAAAGAAGATGAAGTCGATTAAAGTCAACTCCTAAGGCTGTTCGGCGGGGCATGGCAAGATGAGAGCTATGAATGAGGGCTTGAATTTCACAAAGAACAGGTCTTGATCCTTCGATTGATGCAAAAATGGCAGAACCAATTCGCCCCTCTCCATGCTCTTCAAGAAACAATTCCGAGGGATTCGAAATTTCATCTAAGCCATTATGAGACATTTGAAAAACACCAAGCTCATTGGTTGCGCCAAAGCGATTTTTTAAGCAGCGAAGAATGCGAAAATGATAATTCATTTCTCCTTCAAAGGATAAAACGGTGTCGACCATATGTTCTAAAACCTTTGGCCCAGCAAGATTTCCTTCTTTGGTGACGTGACCAATGAGCAATACTGTTGTGTGTCCGTTTTTTGCTAAATTCATTAGTCGACCGGCACATTCTCTGACCTGTGAGACTGAGCCTGGAGCTGATGAAATTTCAGGAAGAAAAACAGTTTGAATCGAGTCTACAATTAGAATGTCTGGTTTTTGAAGTGAGACAAGTTTTAAAATGGAATTTAGATCGCTTAAACATCCGACTTCAATGGTTTTGGATTGAATTTCAAGACGGTGAGCTCTATTGATTGTTTGAGCAACGCTTTCTTCTCCAGAAATATATTGTATCTTTAAGTTGTGTTTGGCCAATCCTCCGGCCATTTGCATAAGTAAAGTGCTTTTACCAATTCCAGGTGAGCCTCCAAGAAGAGTAAAGCTATTTTTTACGAGTCCTCCGCCTAAAACGCGATCAAGTTCGACAAAGGCAGTGGAGTATCGCGTAAAGTTGAGTTCTTCTGGATTTTCAGACAGATTAAACGTTTTTAACTCACTTGGTTGAGAACTGTGGATGTCAAGCCAGCCTTTTGTAGAGGGCGTTGTGGAAAGCATTTCTTCAACAAAAGAATTCCATGAACCACAATCGGTGCATCGTCCTTCCCACTTTGGTCGTTGTGCTCCACAGTTTTGACAAGTGAAAATTGTTTTTGACTTAGATTTTGCCATAAGTTCCTGTATCATTAATAATTGTGGCTGACAAGGAGAGTTGATGTTCTGCAAGATTATTATTTGTTTTTTTATTTGGATGAATTTAGTTGATGCTATTGCTGATTCGACGTTTAAAAACGCGCGTCGTTTTATTGTTGATGGACAAGTTACTCATGCGCTTTCTGAACTTGAAAAAATATCTATTCAACCAAAATTAAATCAATCTCAAAGGGGGTTGTCGTTTTTTGCCATTGGAAAGCTTTATTATGATCAAGGAGATTATAATAAGGCTGAAGAAAATTTACTTAAATCAATAGGCAATGATCAAACATTGCTTGAGTATGCTCATTTTTATTTGGGCAAGATCAAAATGCAGCAAAAAAAGTGGCTTTCGGCAAAAGTTTATTTTAGCAAATCCATTCAAAATAAAGTGAGCAGAAGATTGCGTCAAGAGGCCAATTATTATTTGGGACAGATATCAATTAAAATTGGACATTTTAAAACAGCAAGAAATCATTTTCGATATGTTGAGCGAAGATGGAGACGTGATCCTCTATATCCTGAATTGCTGTATTGGTTGACTTATGTTGAATATAAAGAGGGTTCACGCGTCAGAGGTTGTCGGCATGCGCGAAAATTATATAGTCGGCATCCAAGTTTTGATAAAATTTCGAATTGGGGAGTTGTTTTAGAAAAAAATAAAGTAGAAGATTTAAAAATAAATTGTGTTGCTCAAAAGTCTGATGTTGAAAGGCGATTGCGAAATCTTCAGTGGCAAGGAATGGTTGTTAAGGCAAGAACTGAAATTGATTTTCTTAGAAAGGCTCAAAATAAGTCTTTTCAATCAGATTATTTATTGGCTCAATTTTTGTTTTCTCAAGGCTATACTAAGGAGTCTTATGAATTAATTGTTCCTTATTACAAAAAGAAAAAAAATGAGTATGCTTATCTTAATTTTTTAGCGAAACTGGCGGCGGCGGCCGATCAGTATCCAGTGGCTGTTCATAGTTATTATAGTGCTTATCAGTTAAAAAAAAGGCATCGGTCAGGGCGAAAAGCTTTGTTTAGAGCGGCCACCTTGAGTTATCATTTTCAAGATTACGAAGGGGCATTAAAGTATTTTGATGAATTTTTAGGTCGATATAAAACCACTGGATTAAGAAGAGATGTCTTTTGGCATCGAGCTTGGGTTTACTATCTTAAATCGGATTACAATCGAGCGACTGTTTCTTTTCGGGACATTTTAAATCAAAAACAAAAATCAAAACGCTATTGGAAGC
>CAYMLA010000194.1:0-5523 GCA_964390785.1 uncultured Bdellovibrionales bacterium
ACGATCCAAATTTTCCATATCACCTCTCCTTAATTAATGTGCAACTCGTTCGATTTGAGCTCGCGCGCCTCAAATTTGACTATCTCGCATCAGGCACTACATATGAGCTATTTTGCAGCAAACACGAAATAAACTTGGCACGCTATATTGTCACTGATAAGCTATTTTCTTGCAAGTGGATTTTATTTTAGAATGAAATTTCAATCTTACTAAAAAAAGTGAACAAGGACTCCATTTTGATTCAGTTCAGCTATAAATGCTCAGAGTGTCAAAAATCCTATATGATTGATTCTTCTTTAATGGTTTGTCCTCGTTGCAAAAAAAATCAAATTCAAAATGAACCTCTTAAAGGCATTCTTGATGTTCATCTTGATTTTAAATCCCCAATCACAGATTGGGACATTCATGATTTTTTACCCATTGAAAAAAAATTTTTTCCTTCTCTTCCAGTTTCTCATACTCCTTTGTGGATTCCCCAAAATTTAGCAAAAAATCTTGACTTTCCTTACCTGTATTTAAAAAATGATGCTTGTCTTCCAACGGGTTCCCTAAAAGATAGAGCTTCTTTTCTCGTTGCAGCACAAGCAAAAAAAAATAACATTAGCACCATCGTTCTGGCTTCAACTGGAAACGCTGGGTCATCCATGGCCGGCATTGCAGCAAGCTGTGGTCTTAAAGTGATTTTATTTCTCCCACAAAATACTCCTGAAGCCAAACTCATCCAAGCCAAAATGTATGGAGCAACCGTTTGTCAAGTTTCTGGCAATTATGATTTAGCTTATGAATTATCACTTGAGTTTAGCCGAGCATTTCATGTTCTTAATCGAAATACAGCCTACAATCCACTCACGATTGAAGGAAAAAAAACAGTTGCTCTTGAAATCGTTAAACAACTTCAATCATCACCAGACTATCTTTTTGTTTCAGCAGGAGACGGTGTTATTCTCAGTGGTGTCTATAAAGGATTTTGTGATTTAAAAAAAATGAACCTTATTTCTCATATTCCAACACTTTTTGCCGTCCAATCCTCGAAAAGCAATTCACTTGTTCAAGGTTTTCATCAAAACAAATTTGTTAAAGTATCAGCATCAACCATTGCTGATTCCATTCGTGTTGATTCACCACGCGCCTTCTATCGAGCACTTGATTATCTTAAAAAATATAATGGCCAATTGATTGAAGTCAGTGATGAAGAAATTCTTCATGCCCAAACTTTCCTCGCTCAAAAAACAGGAATTTTTACAGAACCCGCCAGCAGTTGTGCTTTTGCTGGATTTTTAAAAGTAAAAAACCAATTGGATTCGCAAAAAAAAACAATTCTTCTGCTCACTGGAAACGGTTTAAAAGACGTAGAAACGGCTCGTAAAAATCTAACAACAGACACAATAAAACTCACATCTGTTCATGATTTTAAAAAACCTAATTTTTTAAAAAAACTCTCTCTTAACATAAAGGAAACCAAATGATTAATCTCACTCGTCATTCTGAACAAATCAAAAAAAATGCACAACACTGCAAAAAACACAATATCATTTTACCAACATTTAAGCAAATGAAAGACCCCACGAACATCCCATCTTCAATTCAGAATGAATTAAAATCAATTGGTTTATGGGATATTCATCCACGAAATTTATTTCGCATTACATGGAAGAATGAACCAAAAGCCTCTAATGGCCTTTTTGGAGAATTAAACACATTAACTTTTGATTCTTCAATCACTGGTGTTCCCGCAAAAATTGTAGGTCTTTGTGGAAAGTGGTTCCCTACAGGAGCCCATAAGGTGGGAGCGACTTACGGATGCCTAGCTCCGCGTTTGATCACTGGTCAATTTAATCCTTTAAAGAGTAAAGCCGTTTGGCCATCAACAGGAAACTATTGTCGAGGAGGAGCTTATATTTCTTCTTTATTGGCTTGCCAGTCGATTGCCATTCTTCCAGAAGAAATGTCAAAAGAACGCTTTGAATGGCTTAAAAAAACGGCTGGAGAAGTCATCGCTACTCCTGGTTGCGAAAGCAATGTAAAAGAAATTTTTGATAAATGCTGGGAACTCAGAAAAACACGTGATGATATCATGATTTTTAACCAATTTGAAGAATTTGGAAATGTTCTTTGGCACCATGAAATCACTGGATCTGCTTTTTTAGAATACGCTCAAAAAAATTTAAAACCCACTGATCGCCTTGCAGGACTTGTTCTCTCATCAGGATCGGCTGGAACTCTAGGAAGTTCATATCCCCTTAAGAAACAATACCCCCAATTAAAATTAGCCGTTGCAGAAGCTCTTCAATGCCCAACACTTTTAAACAATGGCTTTGGTGGACATCGCATTGAAGGGATTGGAGACAAACATGTTCCTTGGATTCACGATGCAAAAAACACCGACATGGTGATTGCCGTTGACGATGAAGACACCCTTCGTATTCTTCGTTTATTTAATGAAAAACTCGGAGTAGACATTCTAAAAGACAATCAAGTTTGTTCTTCAATAACAGACAAACTCAATTATCTTGGTATTTCTGGTATAGGCAACCTTATTGCTGCAATTAAATTTGCAAAATACTATGAACTCAAAGAAAATGATTATGTTTTTACCCTATTTACTGACTCCCTTGAGCTTTATGGCTCACGCTTACAAGAGCTCACCCAACAACGTGGAAACTACTCATCCATACAAGCCCATAAGGATTTCGATCACCTTCATCACATTGGAATCGACCATATGCTTGAACTTGGATACTATGACAAAAAAAGAATTCATAATCTTAAGTATTTCACTTGGATTGAACAACAAGAAAAAAATCTCAATGAGCTTAATCAACAATGGCACGATCATGAAAACTATTGGAAGCCCCTTGAAAATCTTGCCGCTCAAATTGATGAATTGATAATTGAATTTAATCAGCATGTAAACGCTGAAAACCGTTAATAAATTTTATTTTACGAGGTATTTAAAAATGACTCATCCTTCTATTGCAGAAAAGGCCTATCTTCCCTTTACAAAAGAACAAGCACTTCGAGAAGCCTCGCGCTGCTTAATGTGTCACGATGCTCCTTGTGAATCATCTTGCCCATCTCATGTGCCTGTTAAAGAATTTATTCGCAATATTCGTTTTGAAAACTTTAGAGCTGCTTATGATTTAATTGTTTCAGCAAATTTTTTGGGAACAAGCTGTGGACGCATTTGTAATTCCTCTGAAACTTGTGCTTCAATCTGCACCTCAAAAAAAATTGGGCATGCCATTGAAATTCAAAAACTACAGCAATTTGTTTGTGACCAATTTGTTGGAAATTTCCCTCCTTATAATCAAACGGCTCAAAGAAAAGAAAGTGTCGCCATTATTGGTGGAGGACCAGCGGGACTAAGCGCAGCCCTAGAGCTAACTCAACAAGGTGTTAATGTCACTCTGTATGAAAGAGATCTTCATTTAGGAGGAGTCCCCTTTAAGGCCATTCCTAATTATAGAATTCCTCAAGACATGACAAAAAAAGAACTTAATTTTTTTAATAATCATCCTGGATTAACCTTAAAACTTGGACAATCCATTTCAGATCTTACAGACATTAAAAATTCTCATGATGCCGTTATCGTTGCAACTGGATATGGGCAAACAATTCAATCTAAAATTCCAGGAAGCCACTTAAATGGAGTTTATTCTGCTAACGAAATCTTAATTCGCCATAAACAAAACTCTCCCCTCTCCTTAATAGGTGAAACTATCGTTATTATTGGCGGCGGAAATGCTGCTGTCGATGCCGCTCACAGCGTTCTTGAAATGGGAGCAGAAAAAGCGATTTTGATTTACAGACGTGGAGAAGCTGAAATGCCTGCTTGGAAAAGAGAAATTGACATCGCAAAAAAAATGGGTGTTGAATTTCGCTTTATGTGTCAGCCTATTGAGATCCTAGGGCAAACCAACGTCGAGTCTCTTCGCCTTCAATTAACTCAATATTCTTCTCAAGAATCAAAATCGACAGACCAAAGGAAATCTGTTCAACCCATTTCTGGAACAGAATTTATTCTTAAAACAAATGCAATTGTTTTTGGAATTGGTGAGACTTTTGAAGAATCTCTTTTTCAAAAAAGTAACCTTCATTTTCAAGAAGAAAACAACACGACTTCAGACCCTAAGGTTTTTTGCTGTGGTGATCTTACATCTAAAAAGAAATCCGTTGTTCATTCTGTAGAAGAAGGGAGACGTTGTGCTTATGAAGTTCTCCACTCATTCGGAATCAAACCACAAATTACTCCCATCAAAAAATCTTATTACTCTTATGTCGGAGCCAACCTGAGTACAGAATTTTGTGGAATCACTTTTGAAAATCCATTTATTTTAGCTGCTGCACCTCCAACCGATAATCTTGAAATGATCAGAGACGCCTTTAAAAAAGGCTGGGCAGGAGCTGTATTAAAAACGACCAGCATCGAATCTAATGAGGTCCCCTTAAAGTATCCTATGATGACGGGGATTCGCCATCGAGATCGCAACCTTATGGGACTTGGCAATATTGATCTGATTAGCGAACATCACATTGATGTTGTTGAAAAAAGAATTCAACTGCTTAAAAAAGAATTTCCAAATAAAATCGTTATTGCATCAATTATGGGAGCAGAAAAAGACGACTGGCAAACACTTGTTCAACGACTAGAAAAAGCGGGTGTTGATATGATCGAATGCAGTTTTTCTTGCCCCCAAGGAACTCTTGGAGCAAAACCAGGATTCATGCTGGGGCAAGATCCAAAACTTGTCCAAACAGTTGCTGGATGGATTAAAGAATCTGCAAAACGAGTCCCTATTGTTATAAAAATCACACCACAAGTTACAGATATTGTTGAAATTGCAAAAGCCGTTAAAGCCAGTGGAGCCGATGCCATTTGTGCAAGCAACTCTATCCCATCTATGATGGGAATTGATATTAAAAACTTTATTCCATTTCCTAATGTGAATGGAAAATCAACTTATAGTGGATTTACAGGACCAGCAATCAAGCCAATCACTTTACGAAATATTGCAGAGATAAGAAAACACGTTAACATCCCCATTACAGGAACAGGTGGCCCTGTTTCATGGAAAGACGCCATTGAACTTATGAGTGTCGGCGCAAGTAATGTTCAATTCTGTACTGCGGTTATGCATTACGGCTTTGATATAATCGATGATCTTTGTAGTGGTCTTAGTTATTATCTTAAAGAAATGGGATTTACAAACACCAAAGACATTGTCGATCGAGCACTTCCCTTTTTAGACACTCACGATGGACTTTTTCAACAACAACCTGTTGTTTCTCAGATCAATCCCTCCCTTTGCATTGGCTGTGGAGCCTGCTACATTGCCTGCCGCGACGGAGGACATCGAGCCATTGAATTTGACAGTCATACAAGAATAGCAAAAACCAACACCGCTCTCTGTGTCGGATGCGGTTTTTGCCCAAGCGCATGTCCCATTTCAGATTGCATCACAATGGTGAATAGTCAAATTTGAGGCGCGCGAGCTCAAATCGAACGAGGCGTACATTAAGTAC
>CAYMLA010000195.1:0-5515 GCA_964390785.1 uncultured Bdellovibrionales bacterium
GGTGTGAATGGTCTGGACACAATTCAGATAAGAGGTTTCTAGAATGCTTAAAAAAGTCTTTTTTAAATAGGTTATTTTCTTTGTCCGGATAAAGGGGGAGATACTTGATATTTGCTTCAACTAAATCTTGAAAAAAATGGGTGCCAAAAGAAACGTCAACAGTAAAAGACCCTTTTTTAAAAGCCATTTCAATCAGCATGGCGGTATTACAAATATCACTGTAAGTCACATTGACTCCCAATTTGATATCGCCACGGCTTCCCCAGCGACCTGGACCAATAAGAATAAATTTTCTTTTTGGAAGAATTTTATTTAACTGACTAACAGCTTCACCGACTTGATAGAGTTCTCCTTTAGTTTTAACTTGTGAATAGGCTTCTGGATCAACATAAACAATGTGAGTGATGTCTTCTAAATACCCGGCTGAGATGTGTCGATCTGCTGAAAACAAAATGTCTTCTTCGGAGAGATTCGGTGGAATTTTTATTTCTTTAAAATTTTTGGATTGAACTTGAGGGCGAGATTGAAGAAGGTAAAGGTTTTTTCCGTTGCTGGCAAATTCGATATCAACAGCAACTCCCAACCACTCTTTAAGAGATTTTAATATTTGATTAACAAGAGGGACAAACTTTGTTTTTTTAAGCAGCCCATCAAAACTGACAACACATTGGTTGTAATCAAGATCCAAATCCCATTCGATTCCGACTGGAGAAACAAGGTGACCTTCAGAATACAAAGAAATAATATTTTTAAGAGCTGGGTACTGTCCACTGATAAGGCTGAGCAAATCAGAAAAAGACAATGTGTCAAAGGTGTTTTCTTTGATATTGATGACATCAATGTTTTTGGGAGAATATTGAAATTTTTCTTCTTCTGTGATGTTAACACTTAATCCCGATTGCCCTGGCGCAATCATAAACGGATAATCGTCTTCGACTCGGTCAACAGCTCGGGTTCCTAAACCTGGAACCATTCGAATCAATCCGTCTTCCCGTTTTAATCGATTAGACCAGCGGAATTCGTTATGACTGAAAGCAACCCCAGCAAAAGAGGGGAAAAAATAATCACCAACACGGTCTCCAACAACGGCCTGAATAATAATTCCCATTTGTTCGTTATAGTCAAGCAAACTTCGTTCAGATCGATAAGCAATAGGATCGGGAGAAAAAATGGAAGAATAAACTTCTGAAATAGCATCGGTGAGATTTTCTAGGCGATCTTCTTTTGTGCCTTGGTTGGCCAAAAATAAACTTTTATATTTTCCTGCAAAAGCAGCATCAAAACTATCTTCTAATAAGCTTGAACTCCGAACAATAAGAGGAACTTCGCCAAAATCGTCTAAGGCAACAGAAAGTCCATTAAGAATATCTGGCGGAAACTTAGAGTGCTTAAAAACTTGAACAATATGAGGATACTCGCGCCTAATTTGTTCAAGATCTCGATATTTTTGTTCAATAACATCTCTAAGATTATTATAGTGAATAAATTGAATCATAACATCAGAGGAAACAAACCAAGTTTTAGGAATGCAGATTTTTATTGAATCGTTTTCATCGATTTTCTTTTTCTTTAAAACTTGATAGGCAAAAAACAAGCCGGCGGCCTTTCCTCCTAAACGCCCATATCCATTAGACGAACTAATTGTGTGTTTGAGCAAATTATAGATCGACTTTAAATCACAAAATTCTTTTGCGGCCGAAATATATTTTTTATCTTCTGTAATGAAGCGTCGAATAAGAGCAACCATCATGTATCGACCAATAGGCTCAGAAGACGTTATGTTGTCAGGATTAATCTTTAAATAATTTGAAAGTGCTTGTGTGACATCCATAAGTGATGTGCTTTGATTTTCAAGAACAGAAATAAGTTCTCCAGAGTTGTATTCGTGAATCCAGCGTTCCAAAAAATCAACAATTGTATCCGATGAATATTGTTTCGAAGCAATATCAAAGATTTTTTCTTTTAATTCTAATTCTGTTTGAAGATAACGTTTTTTGATTGGTTTGTTTTTTTCTCCTTTGAGTTCTTCAAAATTAGAAACATGAACTTTATCAATTTGTTCTATGATTTTTTGTGCTTGTTTATTCCCCGTCCAACAAAGGCGATAAAGCATTTTTTTAGTGATAACCATTAAAAGATTTCGATCGGTATGACTGATTAAATCGATAATGATTTCCCACTGAGACTTCTTTGATTCAATTAAATTAGACTCTCCCGTTGGCAGCTGAACAATTTGATCAAGACGACGAAAAAGAAAAAAACTAGCTAATCGATCGGACAAATTTGTAATGAGTCTTTTTTCTTCAGGCAAAAAAGGGTCTTGTTTTTGATCATAAGACCCTCGGTAATAAATCTCTAAATGACCAAACCTTTGTCCCTGAACAAGAATGGGCTTTTTTAAAGCCCATTCTGTTTCAAAAAAATCCTTTGACGTAGCAGTCAGGTCTTCAAAACGAATGCGAACCATGCAGCCATTTGAATGCCTAAAGGCTTTTTCGATGACATCAATGATTTGAATAAGAACGTTTTTAAGTCGAACAAATCCAGTTAATTTTCCAGAGTTTCTGGCTAAAATTTTTTCAACCTCATAAATGCAAGTCAACTCTTTGTTGCGTTCTTTTAAATCTTCAACAAGTTGTTCAAAGTTTTTTGATTTTGGATCACTAGACATTCACTAAATCCATCCCCTTGCTTGACAAGCTCGAACAACACGGCCGATTGAAATAACGTAAGCCGCATCTCTCATATAAAGCTCTTTGCTTTTGGCTATTTTATAGGTTTCGTGAAAAGCCGATGTCATTTTTTGATCCAATCGTTTGAGAACTTCTTCTTTTGTCCAATAAAAGTTCATATTCGATTGAACTTGTTCAAAATAACTGCATGTTACTCCTCCCGCATTGGCTAGAAAATCTGGAATCACAAAAACTCCCTTTTTATGAAGAACACGGTCGGCTTCAGGACTAGTTGGGCCATTGGCTCCTTCTGCAATGATTTTAACCATCGGATGAATTCGATTGACAGACTCCGCCGTGATTTGATTTTCTAAAGCACAAGGGAATAAAATATCGACCTCTTGATCGATCCAAGCATCACCAGGGAGGACTTCGTAATTTTCTTCTTTAGCTTTAACAGTATCAATGCCACCAAACCGATCGGTCATTTTTAACAAAGCAGAAATGTCAATTCCGTTTTGTTTTCGATAAGTGAAAGCCTTTTTTTCTTTTTGATTCCAAGTTGAAATCGCAGTTATTTTTCCACCAAGTTCAGTATAGAGTTGGGCTGCGTACTGAGAAACATTTCCAAAGCCTTGAAAGCTGGCCGTTGTTTGTTTCGGCGATAAACCTAATACGGATAAGGCTTCCCGGACTGTATACATAACACCATAGCCAGTGGCTTCAGTTCTTCCAAGAGAGCCACCCATATCGACAGGTTTTCCAGTAATAAATCCAGGATAGTGGCCACGATAGATAGTCTCAAATTCATCAAGCATCCAAAGCATATGTTGAGGGTTACTCATAACATCAGGAGCAGGAACATCATTGACAGGGCCGACATTGTTGGCAACACTTCTCACCCAAGCTCGACAAAGACGCTCTTGTTCTGGTTGGCTTAAATCATGGGGATCACAAATAATCCCTCCCTTTGATCCGCCCAAAGGAATATCTACTAGTGCGCACTTCCAAGTCATCCACATCGATAAGGCTTTAACAGTATCGAGAGTTTCATGAGGGTGAAAGCGAATTCCTCCTTTGCCAGGCCCTCGTGCATCATTGTGTTGAACGCGAAACCCTTTAAAGACTCTCATTGAACCATCGTCCATTCGTACCGGAAGATTAAAAATGTATTCTCTCATCGGCTCTCTTAAAAAAGAACGGGCACTGTCATCGAGTTCTAAAATGTTTGCAACATGATCAAACTGCTCTTGAGCCATTTGAAAAGGATTGAAACTAGACGATTTCATTGGGTTTTCTCCTTAATGATGGGACTGTTGTTTTTTTGATAAAAAAGCGCAGCCGCCAGGATTCGAACCTGGGACCTTCTGATTCGTAGTCAGATACTCTATCCAACTGAGCTACGGCTGCATTAAAGATTTTTTTGATCATCTTGCCTCTGCACCAATTGCAATGCTTATTGAACGCATTGCCTTGGTTGCGAACGAAATTTACAAAATGATTGATACTGATCTGTTCTATGATATTTTATGCGATTGCACAACCGAAAAATCATTGAATCAGGGCATAATTTTTGTTTTTAGGTTTTTGGGGTTGGATCTATCGAGTTCCCTCTTCTGAATCTCCCCTCATTAAGACATGATTTGGATCGAAAGCCGTTTCAGCATACCGTTCAGGACCCGCTATATGGCTCTCGGGACAGTTAGGAGAGCAGGGTTCTGGTGGCGCAGCATATTCGCCGCCTGGGTTGCCGGAAGGTTGTGAGCCGACATCTACTACTGAATAACTCAAATTACCCCAAAAGCTAGACAAAACAAATACGGAAATTAATAAAGTGAAGAAACAGAATCTTTTAAAGTTCATACGAATCTCCTTTTTACAACCTGAGTTCTGGTGTAGCTGGAGCTATAATATCCAACAAATTATTAAATGTGCTTGCAACTTGAATGGCAACCGTCGGTCCCTCTTTGCTTTTTACCTCTCGAATTGAACCATCAGCATTGTAGCTCACATTGATTGAGCCAACACCAGGACGGCTCACAAAAGACGGTTTTCCAAAGCGTTCTTCATAACTAATCTTAACGACTTTTTTTGCTTGATCGGTTATGATTGCGATTCTTCCCTTTCCGTCATAAGAAAGCGAAACGTGTTGTCCCAAAGAATTTTTGGCCTTCTGAAGGTTGCCCTTTTTATCATAGCTAAATTGAGTGTTCACCGTTTTAATTGGCTTTTTTTTGTTATCATAATTAACGGCTTGAACCCAAGACACTTTTTTGTGAGGATTATCGTATTTAAAAGTCATCACATCGGAATTGGTTGATTTTGTTTTGATTAGACCATTTTCATAATACTGATATCGTGTAATCAGTTTATTTCTTCGTAAAGAAATCGGGCGTCCAAAGACCTCATGGTAAGTGATGTCTGTAACGTCCCCATTGCTATCAGATAAAACACGAGAAAGATATTTTTTTCCGTCTTTACGTTGTTTATGCCAAAATTCGTATCGACTTTTGTTGACGACTTTTTTTCCACAGGTTTTTGATACAAGAGACCAATAATGATTTTTAGGATCTTGTTTGGAGTCGCCATATTCATACTGCTCGACACATCCGTCACGGTCTCGAAAACTGGTAACCCAGTCCCGCTTTTTATTATAAGTTAATTGTTTAAAGGTTTTATCTGGAAAAATTAATTTTGTGATATTATGAAGCTCATCGTATTCATAACCATAAATGTCTCCTTTTTGGTTTTTATGCCAAACAAGATCTTCCCTATTTTTTCCAAATTTATATTCAGCAGACATTCCGTTTGGACCAGTGATTTTTTTTACTTTTTTAAAAGGA
>CAYMLA010000196.1:0-5503 GCA_964390785.1 uncultured Bdellovibrionales bacterium
AAGAGTTCTAAGAATCATCAATACCATTGAGGTATTCCGTCCAAAAGAAGGCCTTCATTTGGACGGAAGGCTCGCTGCTGTTGAAGTCACATCAATTTCTTTTGAAGTGGCTGTTGAAAAACAGCCAACTTTTTCCGCCCAAGGCGGAAGAGTGATTCGTTGGCTTCGCTCAAATCTCACTGCGACGTACTTAATGTACGCCTCATTCGATTTGAGTTTCGCGCACTTCAAATTTGACTATTTTGCAACAGCCACTATTCAGTGGGAAAAACGATTGAATTCCTTTCGTTGTTTTTACTTTCTACTAGTTCTTCATAGAAGAATGAGTTGTCATTAAAAATATAGACCCCTGGAAATGAGGAGCTGTTTGAATAAATCTTAAGATCGTTTAACGAACTATATAAAAATGCATTTTCTCGATTACGTTCATTTTTAAATATTGTATGAAAAATTTGTCTCGCGGCGTCTATTTGTTTTGGGTCTCTATCAGAATCTTCTGGAGATTTTGTTGATAAGTGAATTGCTAAAAAAAATTTTAGGTAATCTTGGTCTCCTCGAATAGCCATTGAGAATCGTCTGTTTCTTAAATCTGGAGGGTCACTTTGATGTCCAGCAATAAAATGTTGTGAGACATAATAGTAGTTTTCTCGAACAACAAGTGGTTTATTGTCTAATACGAATGATTCAGATTCTCCTGTACAAATGTAAAGTCCTCGATTAAAAAAAACATCGATTTCTTGTTGAGTTGGTCGTTGTCGCACGGAAAACAGATCAGAATCAAAGAAATCAGTTAAAGTGTATTCTCTATAGAAAAATTCTTTAATAGAATTTGTTCTAAGAAAAGCTTGCGGGTTTACATTTATCTTAAGACATTGCTCACCACTTTTGATTTCAACATTAAATCGATTATGTTGTGTGACTAAATAGGCACTTTGACTCACTGAAATTGAATTAGAAGAACCAGTTGATTGAGATTGTGATTGGTTTCGTTGACCAAGTGATAAATTATAACCAGGAATACTAATGCTAAATCCTGTAGAGAAAGGAGTAAAGTGTGAGTCACTACTTCCTCTTTCAGAGAGAGAAAAATCTGTTCCTGTGTTTAAATTAAGAGAATATCCTACTTCGTATTGGATATTTTCTTTTTCTTCAACATGAATTGTTTTTGTTGCAATAAAGAAGCGATCTGGATCAGAAAAACAATCGTTGATTAATTCCGTTGAATTTTTAAAAAATTTTCTCCTACTTGAAATTTCTTTAATATAATCTTTAAACCAAAAACCACAAAGGAGTTGCTTAAATAGCCCTGTCTTTTTCACATAGTCGCCACTGAGACTATATTTTAGCAAATCAGGAGTAGCATGACTAATCCATCCGAATTGAACAATTTGTTTTAAGTCTTCAGTAGTAAAAGTTGGCTGAGGAATGAATAAACTAGATAGTATATCTCTATAGTCGTTATTAAGGCGGTTAAGAAATTTACTGGTTTCATTGGTTTCAGCAGATTCTGATAAATCTATAAGATAATCTTTGTTTATGTAGGCGTAAACAAATTTATTCGCTCGTTCTTTTAGATATTGATACTTGTCTTTTTTGAGTTGTTCTCCTTCAAGGAGAAATTCGTAGGCACTTATTAATTTTTTGTAGGGTTGTATTTTCTTTGAATTATCTGGCTCATATTGTTCAGGTGATTGTGCTCCACCAAAGTGGTAAGGAAGTCGAAAGAAGGAGCCATGTCCGTTTAATATGTTATATACTTTTTCAATAGTTGAACTATCAGGAGGAGCATTTGAAGTTAATGTGTCATGCACTGATGGATGATTAAATTCAGAATCTAAGGTTTCTTCATTTTTTATTGCGTCTTCTAAAACTTTATCAAGTGCTTTACTATCTAAGAAATTTTCAGAGGTGGGTTGTGTTCTTGTTTCTAAAAAAGGGTTTCCAGTTTCAAGTTCTTCTTTAAAAGGATAAAATCGTTCTCCAATGGATAATAATTCATCGATAAGATCGGGATCATCATCGACACTCATTAGTCTGGATTTCTCATCTACAGGAATAGCTCCTGCTCCCATATTGTCTATTAAAGGAATAAATGGACTGACAAATGTTCTTGAATCTAAACCTGAGGAGCCGTGTTCTAAATCAGCGTCATTGAGGAGAAAAGCAGTTTTAACAAATTTTTTAATGATATTAGGTTCATTTTTAAATTCATTAAATATTTTTTTAAATTCTTTGTTGGATAAGTTATTTTTAAGGGCATTTATTAGTAAATCTATATTTGAATGTTGCCCCCGTTGAGTAATAATTAACTTTGTTTTATGTGTTTTATCCAGTGTTGTAATGGTTTCACATGTGGGTTTGGAGGTATTTAAAAGGTAGGTTTCTATATCTAGGCAGAAACCATGACTTGTTAATGTGTTTTTGATTTCATTGTGTAGAGTTTTGAGGTTCAAAGAGAGGTGATCAACTATTGTTTCAAGTTCAAAAGAGTGATGAATAATTCGACTATAGTCAAAGTTTTTAAGGGTGTCTTCAGATATATCTTCACTATTACATATTTGTTTATTTGAAGATTTTTTAAAAAGCTCAAGTGGAATAAATTGTCCATTTTGGTCTTTACAAACAAGATCCGAGTGAATCGGAGCGATTTCAATGAGAAGATTATTTCTTGATCCCATTAAACGGACATCTTGAATGTCAAATTCAGCTATAGTTAAAATTTTACCACGAACAGATTCGACAATTTTTGTTTGTGAGCTTATGTAGTCTCCTGTATGAGAAGTGTCCTCTTGCATATTTCTTTGAAGTGCGAGGTGTATCAACCAAGTTCCATTTCTTAAATATTCAACCAACTGTTGTCCCCAAACTCGAGAGTGATACATCATTATATCAGGATCAATTCTAAACAAAAATTGTTTTTTCAAGTGTAAGTTGAGTAGGTCATCAATTTCATATTTAAAACCGAGAGCATTATAAGCGACACCTGCTAACCAATATGTAGAAGCTGGCTGTGATTGAAGATATTTAAGTTGTTCAATGTTTAGATCTCCTTCTTTTGACTCGAGTTCGCGAAGATCTCTTCCAAATGTAAAACCATAATCCCATGGATTAATTGCTACAGAGAGTTTTTGTTTTAGGTTTAACTGTTCATTGACAATAAGAAAGTCTTTAATTTGTAATAATTGTTTTTCGTAATAGGTATGAGTCAATTGATCTGGCCAAGTGATGCAACCGTTTGCGTTATTTGCAGTCACTTCATAGATAACGCGCGAGTCAGGTTGTCCTGCACCATTTATAAGGCTATCATCTGTTTCACATTTTAAGGAATCGACATTGTCAAGGGGACATTTTTGAATTTTGTAAATTTTAAAAAGCTTATCTTGTCCGATTGCTGAGTTAAAAATAGGATCTTTAATGCAAGTGCTTACAGTAAAGTGAACGGTTCTTCTTGTTGTTGTTTCTTTGCCATAACGATTAAAGCGAATATTAAGTGTGTCAATTTCAAATTGTGCTGGTTTTAAATTTGAACCTATCCAAAGAGGAAAGCCATCATCGTTCGTTTTTTGAAAATCAGAATCAGGCAGTCCAAGATCATCGTCGATAATTTTTTTAATGGAAAAGTTTCTTTCAGAAAAACGATTGCTAAAATAAGATCGTTCTGTTTCATTAAAGGTAATAAATCCAGTTCTAAATCGAAAATCTCCTATTGAAAATTCTCCTTCGAAAGACTCTCTTTTTAGTATAGTTCCTATAGGTTCAACAGAAAGAAGAAGAAAGAGGTTTCCAGCAGTAGGTAGCCATGGCATATCAAAAGAGAGTTGATCCGTTATGGCAATTGTATTGCGCATATTGACTAGAGCCGACTGTGTATTTGTATTCAGTATTCGAGTGAATTCGTGGCCATTTTCTTCATATTTTTGAATTAAATAAGGAGTAACTTTGAATTCTCCTTTTGTGAGGGCATGATTATAGATTTGTCCATTTAAGTTTAGAAGTTCAAGATGAGCCTTAAAACTAAGAGATAATCCCATGCGAAAACCGAGCAATTGATTGTTTTCATCTGAACCTAAGTATGTTCTGACAAAAAGATTTCCACGTGTCGGTGTTACAATAAAAGCTGAAGAGTTATTGTTAGTCCGTTGTAAGGGGTCAAATCCAGTCAAAGCGAGACTTGATAATTCTGGACTAACAACTTGAGGAACTTTATTATTGATTAAATCAATCACATCTTTTGGGTGGGAGAGCCCGTGTTTCCAAGGATTAATGGCTGCTTTAAATAAAGTTTCTCCTCTGTGTACGCCTTTAGATTTAATTGTTCTAATGAGAGTGATATTTTGTGAATTCGATACAAAATGAAAGGGGATGACTTCAGTCCATGTTAGACAACCATTTTGACGGGTTCGTTCGATTGATTTTAAGGTTTGATCTGTATCAAAGACTTCAAATTCATGATGAACAATCGGATTTCTTCGCGCAAGATCTTTTAGACAAGCAGTGAAAGTGTAGTTATGTGAAATTGGAAGCCGAAAAATAGAATCAAAATTTTCAAGTCCATCTTGATAATACCCGTCAATAAAATCAATGTAAAAAGTTGCGTTAGAAGCTTGAGTGTTTCGGTCATTTGCACTGTCACTTTGTTCGGGATTTGGTTTTGGGTCATCAAGGGAACAACCAACTTGATAGAATAAAATTGGTATTAAGAAAATTAAAATGAAATTTTTAATGGAGCACCCTTTAAAGCACTTCATAACTGGTCTCCAATGTTAAAATTAGACTTTTTCTTTCACTTTGAAAGGGTAAATCATAGATCTCTTTTGCGTTTACAAATTCTCCTCGGATAGAAAATCCAAGTTGAGTGAAATCTACTTTGAGTCCTGATAAATAACCATTTCTGTTATTATTTCCTAAATAGGAAGAGTTGTAATAGGCGGGAGAGGACTCTCTTTCATTTTTAAATGTTCCGATATAAGCTTTGGCAGTCCAATGAGGTCGAGTGACGTTGAGTTGTCCTTTTAACAATTGTCCTTTATTGTCTCGATTGGTTTTTTGATTTTCAATCAATGCTCCTGAGAGTTCTGCAGAAATGAATTTCCAAATTGGAAACAGTAAAAAAGAAGAGACAGAATAACCGCTGTATTCATTTTCAAATTGATAAATAGAATTAACTTGGTTTCCCTTTAAACGGCTTTCTTCAGCAACAGTTGATGGTAAGTTTTGATAAGCAAAATGAGTGAGATTGATTGAAAATTGACTTTCTTTTAAAATTTGACTGTCGAACTTTAGAGATATTGATTGAAACGAAGGGGTGTCTTCTTTGACCTGTGCTTTGGATTCTAAAGTATATGAAGTTGGAACTGCTTCTTGCAGGCTTAAGGTTAGTTGATTTGTTTGGTTTGATAAAAGAAAGAGATTCATTTCAATGGCTGGAAAGGGCTTGTCTGCAATTAAAAGAGGATTTTCAAGACGATTTTGATTTAGTACGCCAGCTTGAAATCCTAACAGA
>CAYMLA010000197.1:0-3041 GCA_964390785.1 uncultured Bdellovibrionales bacterium
TGGCTGTTGCAAAATAGTCAAATTTGAGGCGCGCGAGTTCAAATCGAACGAGTCGCACATCAAGTGCGTCGCAGTGAGATTTGAGCGAAGCCAACGAAAAAGTTGGCTGTTTTGCAACAGCCACTAAATAGTAAGATGTACCATCAACACGTCACACTAAATGAAAAACAAGATGATCAATCAAAAAAAATTATGATCCGACGATTCAAATGCAGATGAATAAAATCATAATTTTCGTCTCAAAATGAGCCGAAGCTAACTTTGATGTTCTCCCACATCAAAAATGATGATACAATAAAGATTCAAATCGTCTTAAGATTAAACCGATGAATGAAGTGTCTTGCTGTCAAGATCTTATTTACGTGAAATTTCTGAAACGGATTAAATATGGTGATCAAACTCATTTCAATGCTATCAATAACTCTCCTTGTGGCATGCAGTTCAGAATCTACCTCAGAAGATACAGAGACATCAAACGCCACCACGAATGACGAGAACTTTGACCAACATTCATCGCTTCCCGATGACCAAAATGATCAACAACCCAGTGAGCTGACTTCTGATGATTTGCCTGACTGCGAAGCCATGTCCGTGGAGGAATGTGAGATGTTTTTTGCCATCAATGATATCAGGAATAAAAATGGAGTCTCTAGGTTAAAGCCTTTAAGACGATGCATCGACGCTGCAGGTTCTCATTCCACAGATATGGCTGAAAATACCTACCTTGCACACGACAGCCCAACAGAATCCTGGAATCAACGTATGCAAAGATTTCAATTAAGCGGTTCTGCTGTAGGAGAAAATATTGCGATGGGTAGAGACATCTCAGAAACCGTAAATAGCTGGATGAACTCCAGCGGTCACAGAACCAATATATTAAATGCAACATATAAATCTACAGGCGTCGGGTTTGCCCTCTCTGCATCTGGAATTCCTTATTGGGTTCAATGTTTCTCTTCTTATTAACCGAACTTTTTCTTTAGAATATTTGCCCAAAATACAGATCCTCATTTCATGAGCAAAAAATAATGAACTAATAAGTACTGGGCTTATACCAACATAAAGGACGGGACAACTTTAAAAAACCAGCATAAAAAGTGTCTAAACGACATTGCGCTGAAGGATGAGTGTTTAATGTTTTATAAACCACATCTGAACTTGGAGTTGAAAATTGAGGATACAAACTTCCCTCAACCTCTGCATAATAGGACGTTAAACTTAAAGCTCCTTGAAAAGCTCTATGACATAATTGTATCGACTCATTTTCAAAATGTTTACAAATCCCTTTAACTTCATCTGACACATCTAATGCTTGATTTGGAGTAATTTCTGGCAATAATTTCGAAACGCAATCAAAAGTCGCCCAATAATCGGCTTGTCCCTCTAAACTAATCAAGCCTTGTTGGGGAACACCACCAAGCATATGTCCTAATTCGTGACAAATGGATAATACAAATGCTTCTTCAATAATTAAATGATAACGAGACATCCCTCCGGGAATTTCAAGCCAATACTCATCACCCAAACGAAAAGCCCACATATTAACAGCACCATCACTCCAGTCACTCAATATTTTTAACTCACCCCCTAGCGATTCAATGATTGGACTATAAATATCCAAAACAACTTGAAGAACTTGATTGAATTTTTCTTCAGAGTATCCATTATCAAAAATATCTAATGGAGAAAATCGATGCGGACTGATTACACTCGGACTTTTAGAAACCGACTCTGCAAGCATCAACCACTCTTGCCCTTCTTCATATTCAAAATCATTCGACAACTTAAAAGCATCAAAAAAAATGTCTTCTTGAATTTCAAACTCAACATCAACAAATTCATTTCGTTCTTGTTTTTGAAATGCAAAAAAATAAACAATCAATCCCGTAAAAAAAACAGCCATCACGCCAGCAAAAGCTCTTCTAGGAATTTTCAAAAAAACAAATGGAAAAATCCAATTTTTTTGATTTTCAGACAAATCAATTTTAGACTTTATTTTTTGAAATAAATAAGGAGATTCTTCAGGAACGACTGAACTATTTTGTTTAACAAATTGATCTAACTTTTCTTCTTCAGTTTGTGTTAAAAATTTGTTTTTTTTCATAGATTTGCTCCTAAAACAATGAGCTGATCAAATAAATCTTTTTTTGCATAATGCAAACGTGATCTCACCGTTCCTTTGGGAATGTTTAAAACTTGAGAAACTTCTAAATCAGACAGTCCCTCAATGACACTCAAGACAACAACAATTCGATGATTAACCTCCAACTGTGCTAAAGCCTTTGATACCAATTGAATATTATGAACTGACTTTTCAAAAGAAGTGGATTTATGCAAATCATTCTGCTGAACTTGATAACCATCTTTCTTAAAATTTTCTTTTTTTCTTTTTCTACACTGATCATAACTCAGATTAACAGCAATTCGATAAATCCAAGTTTTTATACTGGATTGTTTTTTAAACTGATTTTTTTTCTGCCAAATTTTTAAAAATGTTTCTTGAGTTAATTCATCCAAATCAACTTCACCGCAAATACGAAAAATAACAGATCGAATCATTTGAACATGATTTTGATAAAAAACAGAAAAGTCTTTGTCTTTAAACAAAAACTCTTCTGTCTGACTCTCTATTTTATTCGCCATCTGTCCAAGATCTATTTCCACGATTTCTGCCAAATTGCTCTCCTCTTCCATTTCTGTCACCACGCAAACCTTTTCCCTGTCTAAATCCTCTTTGTGAATGCATTAAATCATAAAATACTTTTCTTTGTTCTTCAGTAAATAACGATCGAATTTCTAAAATTTGTTTAAATCGTTCATCAGAAATCTTTTTTCCCCAATCTTGAACAAGATCATGCTTCACCTTAAGCGCTTTATCACTTGCATTTTGAACTAAGGCTTGCTGAAAATCGTCTCTTGCCTTTTGCCTTTCTCCATTTAACTTCACCAACTCGATCTGATACTTATTATCAATATTTTGCAGTTTTGATTCTATTTCCTCTTTTTGGCTAGACTCAAGTCCCATTTGATCTAAAATCATC